>NZ_JBHYIG010000087.1:0-31290 GCF_042740015.1 Streptomyces sp. NPDC059037 | reverse complement strand
CCCGTGCACCTGGTGCACGGGCCGGCCGCCGCCGTGTCCGGGGTCAGTCGCCGCAGCGCAGCGAGTGCAGATGCTCGCTGGACTTGCGGGCGAAGGCGTAGGACTCGACCGGGTTGTCGTGCTCGGTCTGCCAGTGGTGGTAGCGGCGGCCGTCATGGGTCCGCGCGGTCACCTTGGAGAGGAACTTCTTGTAGTCGATGTCGCCGTCCCCGACGTCCACCATGCGGTAGCCGTCGCGGGCGGTCTCGTCCCGTATGCCGTCCTTGACGTGGAACAGCGGGTAGCGGTGCGGCTGCTTGAGTACGTAGTCGAGCGGCTCGAAGGGCGCCGGCGTGCCGTCCGGGCGCTTGCCGAAGCGGAACTGGCCCGCGAACGCCCAGTAGATGTCCATCTCCAGATAGACGAAGTCGGGGTCGGTCTCGGCGAGCAGCACGTCATAGAGGCGCACGTTCGGCTTGTCGGTGGCGAACGAGAACTCCTCGGCGTGGTTGTGCTGGTAGAACTTCATGCCGCGCTTGCGGGCCGCTTCTCCGTACGTGTTGAAGTCCTCTGCGGCACGCTTCCATCCGTCGACGGTCGAGCCGTAGCGGAAGGGTCCCGACGCGGTGCCGATGTGCTTGAGGCCCAGGGCCTCGGCGTCGTCGAGGACCTTGGTGAGGTTCTGCGCGAAGGTGTAGGCGTTGGGGTTGTTGTCGTCGTAATAGCCGACGTGGCTGCCGATCGGGTGCAGACCGTGATCGCGCGCCAGCTGCTTCAGCTGGGCCAGGGTGATGGCGCCTGCCGTGCCCTGGGTGTATCCGGCGAACTCGACCTCGTCGTATCCGTACTTCTCCAACTCGGCGAAGACGGCGGCGAATCCGAGGGTGGAGACCTTGTCGCGCAGGCTGTAGAGCTGGATGCCGAGGCGGCCGGGCGGCAGGACTGGGCGGCCGCGACCCTGCTCAGCCGCGGTGGCGGGGGCAGCCGTGGCGGCGGTGCCGATCAGGGCCGCGGCGGTGGCGCCCGCGGCCACGCCGAGCATGCCGCGTCTGCTGAGTCTGTGGGCCAGTTCGGGGTCGGCGGGGGTGCGCTTGCGGCTCATGAGGTTCTCCCGGGGATCGAGTCAGGGATGGCTGAGTCAGGGATGGGCGAGTCAGGGATGGGTTCGATTACCGGCTCGGGGAACGATCAGGGTCGGACCCTGATGGCACGGACCGAGCCGTCTGGTTCAGTGGAGATCAAGCTGAACTCGGCGGCGCGGTGCACGGCTCAGTGCAGGCCGGCGAGGTCGAGCAGCAGCGATTTCACATCGGTGGCCGCGACGCGGCCGCTTACGGCGCGGGGGGTGGAGCACAGAATGAGCGGTCCTGAGTCGAGGTCCTCGCTCGTGGGGAGGCGGCCATGGCTGCCGCGGATAGGTGAGGGGTCCAGGGGCACGACCGCCATGCGGTAGCGCATGCCGAGCTTCTTGCGGGCCAGGGCGCCCGCGGCCTTGACACGGACGTAGGGGTCGGCGGGGTCCATGAAGAGCTCGACGGGGTCGTAGCCGGGTTTGCGGTGGATCTCGACGAGCTGCGCGAAGTCGGGCGCAAGGTCGTCGTCGAGCCAGTAGTAGTACGTGAACCAGGCGTCCGGCTCCGCGACGGCGACGAGCTCGCCGGAGCGCGGGTGGTCCAGGTGGTTGGCCTTCTTGCCCTCGTCGTCGAGGAGTTGCTCGATGCCGGGGAGGTCGGCGAGCGCCGCGCGAGTGGCTTCCATGTCCTCGGGCCTGCGCACATACACGTGGGCGATCTGGTGGTCGGCGACGGCGAAGGCGCGGGACGCCATCGGGTCGAGGTACTCCATGCCGTCCTGGGTGTGCACTTCGAGCAGGCCGGCGCGGCGCAGGGCTCGGTTGATGTCGACGGGGCGATCGACGCGGGTGATGCCGTACTCGGACAGCGCGACGACGGTGCGGCCTTCGGCCTTCGCGTCGTCGAGGAGGGGGGCGATGGCCTGGTCGAGGTCGGCGGCGGCCTGGTGGGAGCGCGGGTCGTCGGGGCCGTAGCGCTGCAGGTCGTAGTCGAGGTGCGGGAGGTAGGCGAGGGCCAGGTCGGGGTGGCGGGTGTCGAGGATGTGGCGGGTGGCGTCCACGATCCAGCGGGTGGAGACGATGTCGGCTCCGGGGCCCCAGAAGTGGAAGAGGGGGAACGTGCCGAGTTTCTCGGTGAGTTCGTCGTGCAGGGCCGGGGGCCGGGTGTAGCAGTCGGGTTCCTTGCGGCCGTCGGCGTAGTAGACGGGACGGGGGGTGATGGTGATGTCGGTGTCGGCGCCCATGGCGTACCACCAGCAGATATTGGCGACGGTGTAGCCGGGGTGCGCGCGGCGGGCGGCTTCCCAGAGTTTGTCGCCGGCGACGAGGCCGTTGTGCTGGCGCCAAAGGAGTACGTCGCCGAGCTCGCGGAAGTACCAGCCGTTGCCGACGATGCCGTGCTCGGCGGGGGTGGTGCCGGTGAGGAAGGTGGACTGGGCGGCGCAGGTCACGGCGGGCAGGACGGTGCCGAGCGTGGCCTGGGAGCCGGATCCGCCGAGGGCTTTGAGGTGCGGCATGTGGTCGAGGAGGCGCGGGGTGAGGCCGACGACGTCCAGGACGAGGAGGGGTGTGGGGCTCATGGGAGTTCCTTGAGGCCGAGGTCCGTCAACAGGTCGCGGGCGAGGGTGAGCTCGGCGGCGATGCCGTCGGCGAGCTGGGGGCGGGAGCGGGGGCGCAGCTCGGGCGGGAGCGCCTGCCAGGTGTAGGTCTCGACCTCGAGGTGGCGGGTGCGGGGGTGAGGTCCGCCGACGAGGTGCGTGAGCGTGTCCTTCAGGACGGGGAGTGTGGAGGTGAGAGGCGGCGCGGGGGCGGCGTGCAGGGGGACGTGGAAGTGGGCGCGCCAGGGTGCCGTATCGGGCAGGGCGTCGCCGGCGAGGGCCTCGCCGAGGTCGTCGGTGCCGCGCAGGCCGGCGGGTGTGCGGGTGCGGGTCTGGTGCAGGAAGCGGGGCTCGTCGAAGGCGGCGAGGGCTTCGCGGACTTGGGCGAGATGGGGGTGTTCGGCATGCAGGGCAGCGGAAAGCTGGGACTTCACGACGGGGACGGCCGCGGCGGCGAGGGTGTCGAGCGCCGTCCGCGGTTCCTCGAAGGAGGTGGCCAGGTGGCAGGTGTCCACACAGACACCGATGCGGTCGTGACCGACCGCGGTGAGGGGGGCGATCGCGTCGCTCGTGGTCTCCATGGTGCAGCCCGGTTCCGGTTCCAGGCCGATGCGGATCGACCTGCCGGTCAACTCGTCGAGCGCGTCCAGGCGTTGGGCGAGCGCGGTGAGAGCGGCGCGGGCCGCCTCGGCATGGACGGGGTCGAAGGGGGTGCGCCAGGCGAGGGGAAGGGTGGAGATGGTGCCGTCGGTGACGTCGTCGGGCAGCAGGGCGGCGAGCAGGCGGGCCAGGTCAGTGGTGTGGGAGAGCCGCTCTGGATCGGTCCAGTCCGGCTTGTACACGCGGTACTTGACCTCTTCGGCACCGAAGCCTTCATACGGGAATCCGTTGAGGGTGACGACCTCGAGGCCGCGCCGGTCGAGTTCGGTGTGCAGGCCGCGGAGGGCGGCGGGGTCGGTGACCAGGGCGTGCGCGGCGTCCTTGGCGAGCCACAGGCCAATGCCCAGGCGGTCCCTGCCGAGGCGTTTGCGTACGGGTTCGCAGTGGTCCCGGAGTTGCGCGAGGACGCCGTCGAGTGTCTCCGCCGGATGGACGTTCGTGCAGTACGCGAGGTGGACGACGCTGCCGTCGGGGTGCCGGAAGCGCATGGCTCACGCCCCGCCGCGAAGGATGGAGTTGCCTTCGTGGGTGGCGTCGGTGTCCGTGACATCGAGGGCGAGGCGGCCGCTGAGTCCATAGAAGGCGACCGGGTTGCGCCACAGGACCAGGTCGACGTCGTCCTCGCTGAACCCGGCCTTGAGCATGGTGTCGGCCACCTTGCGGGTATTGAGCGGGTCGCTCTTGCCCCAGTCGGCGGCCGAGTTGACCAGGACGCGCTCGGTCCCGTGCTCGTGCAGGATCGCGACCATGCGGTCCTCGTCCATCTTGGTGTCGGGATAGACGGAGAACCCGAGCCAGCAGCCGCTGTCCTTGGCCTCCTTGACCGTGGTCTCGTTGAGATGGTCGATCAGGACCCGCTCCAGGGGCAGCGCGGACTCCCGGACGACGTCGAGGGTGCGGCGCAGCCCCGCCAACTTGTCGCGGTGCGGGGTGTGGACGAGCGCGGGCAGCTCGTGGTCGGCGGCGAGCTGGAGCTGAGCGGTGAGCGCGGCGTCCTCGGCGGGGGTCATGGAGTCATAGCCGATCTCGCCGACGGCCACGACGTTGTCCTTGACGAGATACCGGGGCAGCGCGTCGAGGACCGGGGTGCAGCGGGGGTCGTTCGCCTCCTTGGGGTTGAGGGCGATCGTGCAGTGGTGGGCGATGCCGTACTGGGCGGCGCGGAAGGGTTCCCAGCCCAGGAGGGAGTCGAAGTAGTCGAAGAAGGAGGCGGGTGAGGTGCGGGGCTGGCCCAGCCAGAAGGCCGGCTCGACGACGGCACGGACGCCGGCGGCGTACATGGCCTGGTAGTCGTCGGTGGTCCGGGACGTCATGTGGATGTGGGGGTCGAAGATGCGCATCAGGACTCCTGCTCCTCGCCGGTCGAAGGGGTCGCGGGGGCCGAGGGCGTCGCGGGGGATGACGGGTCCGCTGCGGCGGAGGGCGCCGTAGGGGCGGTCAGGGCCAGGACGCGGTGCAGATCGCCGGGGACGGGGCGGCCTGCGGCGGTGCGTTCGCCCGCGTAGTCGCCGAGCATGCGGGCGAGCTCGGCGTCGGCGTGGGCGCGGCGCGGGAGGTCGGCCACGGCGTCCACGGGGACACCGGTGAAGAGGCACTTGAGGACCGCGTGGCGCCAGTGGTGCGGTGTGAGGTGCCGGGCGGCGTATGGCCCGACTGCCGCGGCGACGAGCCGGGTGTCGTTGGTGCGCAGGGCGTCCTCGACCAGGGGCAGGGCTTCGGGGCCCGGCACCAGGTGGGGCAGGGCGTGCAGGACGGCGCGGCGCTCGGCGGCGGTGCCCTGTTCGTAGACGCGGTTGAGCGTGGCAGGGTCCGCGTCGGCGGCGTGCAGAAGGAGCACGCGAGCGGCGTCAGCGTGCTCCTGGCCGCAGCGTCGGCCGGCCTCGGCGAAGCGCAACTCCCAGACGGGAGCGGCAGCTTGGTCCGGCTGCCCGTGACGGGCGGCGGCCTCCGCGGTGGCCTGGTCGAGCCAGGCCCGGGCGGCGCCGCCGAGGTCGGCGTCGAGGCGGCTGCGGAGGTCGGCGATGGCGGGTGCATCGGTCACGGAGTTCCTCCTCTGGCTGGGGTGCGGGCGGGGGTGCTCGGCGGCGGAGTGCCTTTTCGGTCCGGGGCGCGGATTCCTTCGGCGGCCCGGTGCAGGAACTCGATGGAGTGGGAGGCGAGTTGGGGGCCCGCGTGGGAGTGGCGGGGCAGTTCGACGACGGTGAGGCCTTGGTAGCCGGTGGCGGCAAGGGCTTCGAGCACGGGCGGGAAGTCGATCTCCCCGTCCCCGAACGGGAGGTGCTCGTGGACACCGCGGCGCATGTCCTCGATCTGGACGTGGCGTAGCCAGGGCGCGGCGGCGCGTACGCATTCGGCGGGAGGGAGCGGTTCGAGGCATTGGCAGTGGCCGATGTCGAGGGTGAGGCCCAGGGGCTCGGGGTCGCCGAGTGCGTGGCGGAGGCGGTGGAAGTCGGTGAGTGTGGAAAGGAGGTGGCCGGGTTCGGGTTCGATGGCCAGGGGCACGGCGGCGCCGGACGCGGCGTCCAGGACGGGTTCCAGGGCTTCGGCGAGGCGCTGCCAGGCGGTGTCGTCGGTGGTTCCCTCGGGGGTGACGCCGCTGAAGCAGTGCACGGCGTGGGCGCCGAGGTCGGCGGCGACCTGGACGGCGCGGATCAGCAGGCGGACGCGGGCCGCCCGTGCGTCCGGGTCGGGGTCCAGGAGCGAGGGGCCGTGCTTGCGGCGCGGGTCGAGCACATAGCGGGCGCCTGTCTCGATCGTCGCCGTAAGACCGAACCGCTCCAGGCCGCGGGCCACGTGGCGGCTGCGGGCCGCGAGGTCGGGGGCGAGGGGGTCGAGGTGCATGTGGTCGAGGGTCAGGCCTACGCCGACGTAGCCGAGGTCGGCGAGGAGGCCGAGGGCGTCGTCGAGCCGAAGATCGGTCAGGCCGTTGGTGCCGTACCCGAACCGCAGGGGCGCCACGGCACCGCTCGGCGGTGTGCCCCGCCGGTCCGCTCCTCCGGTCACGTGACACTCACCTTCCGGCCGAACCGGCGGGCGGCCGGGGCGAGGGCGACGGTCGCCAGGGCGCTGCCGAGGGCGCCCGCGCGGGCGGAGAGTGCGGCCTGGAGCGGGATCATGGCGCGGATTCCGCCGCCGACGGCTCGTTGGGTGAGCTGGGGTGACGGGTTGAGCGCGGCGTGGAAGAGGGGGCGGGCGGCGGTGACGGCGTAGCCGGCCGCGAGGGCGGCCTGCACCGCGGCGCGGGTACCGGTGCGCCACGCGCCGGGGGCCGCGTTCACCGCGCTCGCGGCGCGGGTGCCAGGGCGCCACACTCCGGGCGCCGCGTACGCCGCGCTCGCCCGGCCCGCCCTGCTGGCCCCGTTCGCCTTGCCCGCCCTGCTGACCCCGCCCGTCCCGTTGACCCCGCCCGTCCCATTGACCGCGCCCGCCGCACCCGCCGCACCCGCCGCTCGCACCACGCCCGCCGCGAGCCCCGGCAGCCCTGTGCCGCGGGTCCCGGCGAGCCACGCCCCCGCCGTCGAGTTGACCGTCAGCGCCGAGTGCCGTGCGGCGTCGGCGCCACCGCTGCCGGCACCCGGGGTCGCCTGCTCCGCTGTGGAACCCGGCAGGCCGCGGGTGGCTGCTGCCCGTCGGCCTGCCGGGAGTTGAAGGGCGAGGCCACGGCCGCCGCCACCGTGGCCACCGTGTCCGCTGCGGCTGCCGTGGCCGCCTCCGTGTCCGCTGCGGCTGACGCCGCGTTCACCGCCGCCGCCATGGCCGCCGCCGCCCGGTGCGAGCAGCCGGGCCAGCGCTGCCGTCGCCGCCAGTGCTGCCAGCGGTGCCGCCGTGGAGCCGCCCTGTGCCTCACGGCGTGAGACCGCGGTCACGGCGAGGGTGTGGGCGCTCAGTACGAGGGCGGTGGGCATCGCGGCTCGGAGTTGGTTGCCCGCCGGGTGGCCCTTGCCGGTGGCCGCCGCGCCCAGGAGCAGGTCGAGGCCGCGGGCCGCTGCCATGGCGGCTGGGCCCGCCGGGGTGTGCTTCAGGCCCAGGTCATAGGCCCAGACCGTGCCCGCCAAGGCACTCGCCACAGCCAGGGCGGGCCGTCCCGCGCGGGAGGCGAGGGCCAGGCCGCCGGCCGTGAAAGCGGCGGCCGCGCCCAGGGCCGCAGCGGGGGCGATGCGGCCGGACGGCAGGGGGCGGTGCGGGCGTTCGACCGCGTCGTCCGCGCGGTCCGCCCAGTCGTTGAGGGCCATGCCCGCCTCGTACAGGGAGAGGGACGCGGCCATGGCGAGCAGGGTGCGGGGGTTCGGGCGCAGTCCGGTCGCCGCCGCCCCCGCGAGCGCGTCGCCGGGGACGGTGAACAGGGCCGGGACACGCAGGAGTTCGGCCCAGTCGCGAGCAGTACTCATGCGACACCTCGCACACCATGGCGGACCGCGCAGACGCCGCCACCCCGTTGACCGACACAACTCGTACTCACGCCGCCACCCCGCTCAACACCACAGGTCACGCCGATGCCGTGGCCCCATTGACCACCGCAGGTCACGCCCACGCCGCCACCCCGCCGAGCACCACAGGCCGCACCCACACCCACACCCCGCCCGACCCCACACACCGCACCCACGCCAACACCCCTGCCCCACTGACCACCGAAGGTCCCTCTCACACGCCCGCCCCCCTCAACCGCTCCGCGAAAGCAACCAACGCCCCGTACTGCTCGCCCAAGGCCGACGAAGCACCCGGGTCCGGGTCCTTGAAGTAGAAGCCGAGGGACGGTGACGGGCCGGTGAGGCCCAGTTCGTGGGAGCGGGCCAGGAGGCGGGCCAGGTCCAGGATCAAGGGGGCCGCCAAGGCCGAGTCGCAGCCCTGCCAGGTGGTCTGGAGGACCATGCGCGCGCCGAGGAAGCCGTCGAAGGCGATGTGGTCCCAGGCGGTCTTCCAGTCGCCGAGGGACGGGACGTCGTCGATGTGGACCTCGCCCTCCGGGGCGGAGCCCAACGTGTCGGCCAGGACCCGTTCCTTGCCCGCGTTCTTCGCCGCCGCCGCGGCCGGATCGGCGAGGGATGCGCCGTCGCCGCCGCCCAGGAGGTTGGTGCCGGACCAGGACCGCACAGCGAGTGCGCGCTGGGCGAACATCGGGCCGAGGACCGAGCGGAGCAGGGTCTGGCCCGTCTTGCCGTCCCGGCCCGCGTAGGGGAGGCCGGACGCAGCGGCCGCCGCGGCGAGCGCCGGGTGGTGCAGGCCCGTCGACGGGGTGAAGTTCACGTACGGGCAGCCCGCCCGCAGCGCCGCCGCCGCGTACAGGGAGCTGGCGGGGAGGCGGCCGACGCCCTCCTCCGGCAGCGGTTCCGTCGAAGCCACGTTCACCACCACCGCACGGGCAAGCCCCCGGCGACGTACGAAATCGCGGAGGTCGGCGGCGAAGGAGGCGATCAGCTCCTCGTCCGACCGGCCGCCGGCGCCGGCGTCGGCGTCAGTGTCGGTGTCGGCGTCCGTGTCGCCGGGCCGCGGCCCGCCCATCCGTATCTCCGCGTCCGCCGCGGCCAGTTCGGAGCGCACCGCCGCGGGGACGCCGTGCGGCAGCACTCCCCCGGCGGCCAGCTGCTCCGCCCGCTTCGGCAGCGGGCACTCCACCGTGTCGTGGCCGCCGAAGACGAGCGACGACAACGTTGGCAGACCGCAGTCAGCGAACGGCGGGGTCTCCGTGACCATGCCGGTCGGCGGGTGGAGACCGGCCGTCACGGCCGCGCACCCCGCGACAGCCGTCGTGGCGACCGAGCCTCGCGCACCGATCAGCCACACCCCGGTCAGCCCGCCACCCGAAGAACCAGCGGAACCAGCGGAACCGGCGGAACCAGCGGAACCAGAAGAATCAGAAGAAGAGGAATTGGGCACGGCTGCCTCCTGTCGAAGAAAAGACGGCGGGCGGAGGTCCGGCGTCCTCCGCCCGCCGCCGTCTAGCGGCCCACGCCGGAAGCGGTGCGGGCCGGCAGTTCCTTCACCCGGATGTCGCGGAAGGAGACCTGGTCATCGGCGCCGTGGTTCTGGATGCCGATGTGACCGTCCTTCAGGCTCCTCGCCGGATCCGTGTTGGTGAAGTCGTTGATCTTCACTCCGTTGAGATAGATCCGAAGGCGTTCGCCCTCGACACGGAGTTCGTAGGTGTTCCACTCCCCCGGCGGGTTCAGCGCCTTGTCGCGCTTCTTCAGGTCGGCGGACTTGAAGCCGTAGACGGAGCCGGTGGTCTTCTCCGGGACGTCGGTGGCGTCGATCTGGATCTCATAGCCGTTGTTCACGGCCGACCAGGGGTCGTCGGAGGCCGGGAAGCCCACGAAGATCCCGGAGTTGTCGTCGCCGTCCATGCGCCAGTCCAGCTTCAGGGAGTAGGAGCCGAGCTCCTTCGCCCCGTCGTACCAGAGCATCCCCATGCCGCCGACCGTCGTGAGCGTCCCTTCGGCCTCGTTCAACTCCAAGGACCCCGGGCCCGCCTGCTTCCAGGCCTCCAGCGAGGCAGCCGTACCGTCGAAGATGGGCGTGTAGCCCTTCTCCGTACGGCAGTCGGCCTGCGCCGCGCCGGTCGCCCAGCGGATCCCACCGAGCAGATGCGCGCGATAGGCGGGGTCGGCGAACGACTCCTTGGTGTGGCCGCCGCCCGTGTAGAAGGAGCGGCCCCCCTGGTAGTCCTGGCACCAGGCGATGGGATGGTCGCCCGACATCGTGCCGCCGCTGTACGACGACTCGTCGAGCGAGGCGAGGACGCGGGCCCGGTCCCGTGGATTCGAGCGGTAGTTGTACCACTCGTCGGTGCGGTCCCAGATCCCCGGCAGATGCTCGGTGGACGGGTGCGCGTGGTCCTCGACCTGGACCTTCGCGGGCTGGATCGCGGGATGCGACTGGAAGTAGGCGCCCGCGAGGCCTCCGTAGAAGGGCCAGTCGTACTCGGTGTCGGTGGCGGCGTGCACGCCCACGTACCCGCCGCCCTTCTTGATGTAGCCCTCGAAGGCCGTCTGCTGCTCGGCGTTGAGGACGTCGCCGGTCGTGGAGAGCCAGATCACGGCGTCGTACTGGGCGAGGTTGGCCGCGGTGAAGGCTCCGGCGTCCTCGGTCGCGTCGACGGTGAAGCCGTTCGCCGCGCCGAGCTCCTTGACGGCCGCGACGCCGTCGGGGATGGAGTCGTGCCGGAACCCGGCGGTCTTGGAGAAGACCAGGACCTTTTCGCCCTCCGCCTCCGAGGCTTCCGCCTGCGAGGATTCCGCCTGCGAGGGTTCCGGCTTCGACGCCGCCGGCCCCGACACACAGCCGATGAGCAGGGCGGCCGCGGCCGTAGCAGTGGCTATCCGTGCGGATGCGCGCATGTGATGCCCCTTCCTCAGCTCGTGGTGAAGGTGAAGTCGTCGACGTCGTAGAGGGATCCGGCGCCCTCACCCTTGAAGACCAGGTAGAACGTGGTGGTCTTGGTGGACGCTCCGGCGATCGCTGTGCTCACGTCGGTGTACGTCTCCCAACCGCCGGTCGGTGCGACCTTCGTGCTGCCCAGGAGCTTGCCGGTGGCCGAGCCGCTGCGGACCTCGAGCGTGCCGCCCGCTCCGCCCGACGCGACGCGCGCGGTCAGCTTGGTGGCGTTGCCCAGGATGTACGGCTTGAAGGCGATCCAGTCGCCGTTGTTGATGTCACCGACCGCCTTCCCGCCGTGCGCCGGGGTGTGGTTGACCACGGAGACACCCTTGGAGTCGTTGTAGTGCTCGCCCTGGCGGTGCTTGGGCTGGACGACGTTCTGGTCGTGGGTGGTCAGCGCGGGCTGGCCGTTGGCGCCCTTGTCGGTGTACTCGGCGTCGAAGACCCCGAAGATGTTGGCGTTCGGGTCGTGCTCGCCGTCCGCCGAGGTCTGCAGGGTGCCCTCGCAGCCGTTGGCCGATGTCACCGGGTGGCCGTGGCTGTCGTGGCCGAGGATGTGGGTGACCTTGACCTTCGTGCAGTCGATCGGGCCGTCTTCCTTGTCGGTCACGGTCACCTTGAAGGGAATCTTGTCTCCGAAGGTGAACAGCTGCCCGTCACCGGGGAGTTCCAGGGTCACCTTGGGCGCGGTGTTGCCGACGGTGAGGTGCGCGCTGGCCGAACCGGTGCGCCCGGTCGAGTCCTTGACGGTCACGGTCGCGGTGTAGACGCCGTTCTTCTTGTACGTGTACGAGGGGTTCTGCTGGGTCGACTTGCCGCCGTCGCCGAAGTCCCAGGCGTAGGTCAGCGTGCCGCCGTCGGCGTCCGTGGCCTTCGCGGTGAACCTGGTCTTGAGCGGGGCCTGGCCGCTGGTCACGGAGGAGCTCGCCTCGACGACCGGGGAGTGGCCCTCGGTGGCGTTCTCGATGCGGAAGAGACCGGAGTTCTCGTCGCCGCCGAACCAGGCGGTGCCGTAGTCAAGGACGTACAGCGCGCCGTCGGGGCCGAACTCCATGTCCATCACCTGGGTGCCCGTCCACGGGAACGGGTTGATCTTCGAGACGGTGCCGTCGGAGCCCTGCTCGATGCGCTTGATCCAGCGCCGTCCGAACTCGCCCGCGAAGAAGTCGCCGTCGTACGCCTCGGGGAACTTCACCGGGGAGGTGTTCGCCGCGTCATAGCGGTAGACGGGGCCGCCCATCGGGGACTCGGAGCCCGAGCCGAACTCGGGGACGGAGCCGCCGTCGTACGGAATCCAGGCTTCCTGCGCGGCCGGCAGATCGGTCAGGCCGGTGTTGTGCACGGAAGTGTTCTTCGGCGCTGCGCAGTCGAAGGCGGCGCCGGAGGTCTGCGTCGCGAAGTCGTAGTCGATGTACGCGTCGTTCTTGCCGGTGCAGTACGGCCAGCCGAAGTTGCCCGGCTTGGTCACGCGGGCGAACTCGACCTGTCCCGCGGGGCCGCGCTTGGGGTCGGCCGCGCCCGCATCGGGGCCGTAGTCACCGACGTACACGATGCCGGTTGGCTTGTCGACGCTCATCCGGAAGGGGTTGCGGAAGCCCATCGCGTAGATCTCGGGGCGGGTCTTCTCGGTGCCCGGGGCGAAGAGGTTGCCGTCCGGGACGGTGTAGGTGCCGTCGTCGGCGACCTTGATGCGCAGGATCTTGCCGCGCAGGTCGTTGCTGTTGCCGGCGCTGCGGCGGGCGTCGAAGGCGGGGTTGCGGTCGGCGCGCTCGTCGATGGGTGTGAAGCCGTCCGAGGCGAAGGGGTTGGAGTCGTCGCCCGTCGAGAGGTAGAGGTTGCCGTCCTTGTCGAAGTCGATGTCGCCGCCGACGTGGCAGCAGATGCCGCGGCTCGCGGGGACGTCGAGGACCTTCTTCTCGCTGGCGTTGTCGAGGGTGCCGTCGGTCTTCAGGACGAAGCGGGAGAGGCGGTTGACGCCGTCGAACTTCTTGAAGTCCTCGGCGGTGCCGGTCTCCGGGGCGTCGCCGGCCGGGGTGTCGAGCGGGGGCGCGTAGTAGAGGTAGATCGCGCGGTTCTCGCTGAACTTCGGGTCGAGAGCGACGCCTTGGAGGCCCTCTTCGTCATGTGAGTAGACCGGGATCTTGCCCGCGATCTTGGTGTTGCCCGCCGCGTCGGTGAGACGCAGCGTGCCGTCGCGGGACGTGTGCAGGACCGATCGGTCGGGAAGCACGGAGAGCGTCATCGGCTCACCCGTCTCCGGCTCGCCCTTGGCGAGGGTCACTTGCTGGAAGTCTTCGGCGACGGGGGCGGCGGCCGCCTTGTCGGCCCGCGTCTGGGCGGCGCGGACCGCCTCCGGGTCGGCGGCGTTCGCGCTGGGGGCGGTGAGGCTGAGGGTGGCACCGGCCAACAGGGTGCCGGTGAAGAGCGCGAGGGTCTTGCGGAGTCTCAGGCGTTTCCTGTGCACGGGGGTTCCTCCGGAAGGGGGACGGTCGTACGCGGGTGTGGAACGTGGCGCTGGGCGCCGGGGTGCGCCGTCACCCCGGAAGGTTCATGTCCTGTACACATCAGGGACGGTAGCGAGCTTTGTCTTGGGCCGAAAGCCCTTGCGCATCACGGGAGTTCGGCTTCTTCCTTGCCCAGGACAAAGTGGGCCCGCGCCGGAACCGCCGGACGGGCCGAGCCATGCCCGGCAGGGCTCAGTTGCCGCCGAACGCCGCGTCGAACGACGCCGACGGAGGCTCGAAATCGAAGGCCTTCAGGCTCCGCAGCGCCTCGGGGGCGCCCTGCAGCCGGTCCATGCCCGCGTCCTCCCACTCCACCGAGATCGGCCCCTCGTAGCGGATCGAGCGCAGCATGCGGAACACATCCTCCCAGGGGACGTCCCCGTGGCCCGCGGACACGAAGTCCCAGCCGCGGCGCGGATCGCCCCACGGGAGGTGCGAGCCGAGGCGGCCGTTGCGGCCGTCGAGGCGCCGCCGCGCCTCCTTGCAGTCGACGTGGTAGATGCGGTCCCGGAAGTCGTAGAGGAAGCCGACCGGGTCCAGGTCCTGCCAGACGAAATGCGAGGGGTCGAAGTTCAGGCCGAAGGCGACCCGGTGGTCAACTGCCTCCAGAGCACGGTGTGTTGTCCAGTAGTCATAGGCGATCTCGGAGGGGTGCACCTCGTGGGCGAAGCGCACGCCCTGTACGTCGAAGACGTCGAGGATCGGGTTCCAGCGCTCGGCGAAGTCCTCGTAACCCCGCTCGATCATCGACTCGGGCGCCGGCGGGAACATCGCCACCAGATGCCAGATCGAGGAGCCCGTGAAGCCGATCACCGTGTCGACGCCGAAGGCCGCCGCCGCGCGCGCCGTGTCCTCGATCTCGCGGGCCGCCCGCCGCCGCACGCCCTCCGCGTCGCCGTCGCCCCAGATCCGCGCGGGCAGGATCGCCTGGTGCCGCTCGTCGATGATCGCGTCGCAGACGGCCTGGCCGACCAGGTGGTTGGAGATGGCCCAGCACTTGAGGCCGTACTTGTCCAGGAGCTGGCGGCGCGAGTCCAGGTAGGAGGTGTCGTTCAGGGCCTTGTCGACCTCGAAGTGGTCGCCCCAGCAGGCGAGTTCGAGCCCGTCGTAGCCGAAGTCACGGGCGAGCCTGCAGACCTCTTCGAGCGGCAGGTCGGCCCACTGGCCGGTGAACAGGGTGAACGGGCGTGGCATGACGGCCTCCTCAAACCTGGACGGGGGTGTGCCGGACGGGGGTGTTCGGGATCGGGGTGAAGACGGAGTTCTTGGCCGCGCTCTCCTCCACGGCGGCGAGGACCCGCTGGACGCCGAGTCCGTCGGCGAAGGACGGTTCGGCGACGCCGCCTTCGGCGATGGCGTGCACCAGATCGCGCGCCTGGTGCACGAAGGTGTGCTCGTAGCCGAGCCCGTGGCCGGGCGGCCACCAGGCCTCCAGATACGGGTGGCCCGGCTCGGTCACCAGGATGCGGCGGAAGCCGGAGGACGTGGCGGGCTCCGTGTGGTCGTGGAAGGAGAGCTCGTTCAGGCGCTCCAGGTCGAAGGCCAACGAGCCGTCGGAGCCGTTGAGTTCGAGCCGCAGGGCGTTCTTGCGGCCCGCCGCGAAACGGGTCGCCTCGAACGAGGCGAGCGCGCCGGACGGGAACCGCCCCGTGAAGACGGCCGCGTCGTCCACCGTCACCGTGCCTCGCCGGGCGCCGCCCTCGGCGGTGAGCCCGCTGGAAGCACCCTCCAGAAGCGGCCGCTCGCGCACGAACGTCTCGGTGAGCGCGGAGACCCCCGTCACCGGCTCACCGACCAGATACTGCGCGAGGTCCACGATGTGCGCCCCCAGGTCACCGAGTGCCCCCGAACCCGCGCGGTCCTTGCGCAGCCGCCAGGTGAGCGGGAACTCCGGGTCCACCAGCCAGTCCTGAAGGTACGTCAGGCGTACGTGCCGGAGCGTTCCGAGCCGCCCTTCGGCGACCATCTGCCGGGCGAGGGCGAGCGCGGGGACCCGGCGGTAGTTGAAACCGACCATGGACACCTGGCCCCGCGCGCGGGCCCGTTCGGCGGCCTCGGCCATCGCCTCGGCCTCCTCGACGGTGTTGGCGAGCGGCTTCTCGCACAGCACATGCTTGCCCGCGTCGAGCGCCGCGATCGCGATCTCCGCATGGCTGTCACCGGGGGTGCAGATGTCGACGACGTCGACGTCGTCACGGGCCACGAGTGCGCGCCAGTCGGTCTCCGCGGCCGCCCAGCCGAGCCGGTCGGCGGCGGCGCGCACGGCGCCGCCGTCGCGTCCGCAGACCGCCGAGAGGACCGGCCGCAGGGGCAGATCGAAGACGCGCCCGACGGTGCGCCAGCCCTGGGAGTGGGCGGCGCCCATGAAGGCGTATCCGACCATGCCCACCCCCAGCGGCCGCTTCCCTGTCCCTGCCTCGTGTTCCGTGTCACGCATGCGGTACTCCTCCTCGTCGGTGCTCGGTGGGGGGTGCGGACGCGCGCATCACTTGAAGCCGGTGGACATGTACTGGCCGACGTTGTCCTTGTCGACCACCGCCGAGTACAGGGTGATGAAGGCCGGGATCTCGAACTCGGCCATGCCGCTGACGCCCTTGCCCTGGCCGAGCGCGCGGGCGAGGTCGATCGCGGAGGCCGCCATCGTCGGCGGATAGAGGACGGTGGCCTTGAGGACGCTGTCGTCGGACTCGATGGCCTGGAAGGCGGAGAGCGCGCCCGCGCCACCGACCATCAGGAAGTCGTCGCGGCCCGCCTGCTTGATGGCGCGCAGCGCGCCGACCCCCTGGTCGTCGTCGTGGTTCCACAGCGCGTCGAAGTTCTTCTGCGCCTGCAGGAGTTGGGACATCTTCTGCTGCCCCGACTCGACGGTGAACTCGGCCGCCTGCCGGGCGACCTTCTCGATGTTGGGATAGTTCTTGAGGGCGTCGTCGAAGCCCTTGGTGCGCTGCTTGGTCAGCTCCAGGTTGTCGAGGCCCGCGAGCTCGATGACCTTGGCACCCTTCTTGTCCTTGAGCTTCTCGCCGATGTAGTGGCCCGCGCTCAGACCCATGCCGTAGTTGTCGCCGCCGATCCAGCAGCGGTAGGCCTGCGGAGAGGCGAAGACCCGGTCGAGGTTGACGACGGGTATGCCCGCCTTCATCGCCTTCAGGCCGACCTGCGTGAGCGCCTTGCCGTCGGCCGGCAGGATCACCAGGACGTCGACCTTCTTGTTGATCAGCGTCTCGACCTGGCCGATCTGGGCGGCGGTGTCGTTGGAGCCCTCGGTGGACTCCAGCGTCACGTCCGAGTACTTCTTGGCCCGCTCCTTGGCGTTGTCGTTGATCGCGTTGAGCCAGCCGTGGTCGGCCTGCGGGCCCGCGAAGCCGATGGTGACCTTCTTGCCGGGCTTGTCGTCGGCGACCGGCTGGTCGTTCGAGTCCGCGCCGTCGGAGTCCTTGGGCTCATTGCTCGTGCACCCCGTGATCAAGGCCCCGGTGGACAGGGCCGCGGCTCCGAAGAGAAGTCCTCTGCGGCTGGTGATTTCTGGCATGGCGGTGAACCCTTCGCATCAAGGAGTGTCCGAATCAGGGAGTGTTCGCATCAGGGAGTGGAGGCCGTACGTCGCTGGACGAGCACCGCGGCGACGATGATCGCGCCCTTGGCGATCTGCTGGACATCGCTCTGGAGGTTGTTGAGCGCGAAGATGTTGGTGATCGTGGTGAAGATCAGTACGCCGAGCACGGAGCCGGTGATCGTGCCCCGGCCGCCGCTGAGCAGGGTGCCGCCGATGATCGCCGCGGCGATGGCGTCGAGCTCGTACAGATTGCCGTTGGTGTTCTGGCCCGACCCGGAGAGGATGATGAGGAGGAAGGCCGCCACACCACAGCACAGGCCGGAGAGCAGATAGAGATAGAGCCGCTGCCTGCGTACGTCGATGCCGGCGAGCCGGGCCGCTTCCGCGTTGCCGCCGACCGCGACCGAGCGCCGCCCGAAGGTGGTGCGGTTCAGAAGCAGCCAGCCGACGACGGTGACGGCCGCGAAGACGAGCACAAGCGGCGGGATGCCGAAGACGTACGAGTCGCGTTCGCCGAGGCTCAACACCCCGTCCACGGTGACCATTTGGGTCTTGCCGTCGGTGATCTGCAGGGCCAGACCGCGGCCCGACGCCAGCATGGCGAGCGTCGCGATGAACGGCACCATTCCGCCGTACGCGATGAGCAGTCCGTTGACGAGACCGCAGGCCGTGCCGACGAGCACCGCCGTGAACAGGATCCCGGCGAAGCCGTACTCCTGGGTGGCCACGGTCGTCGCCCAGACGGAGGCGAGCGCGACGATCGCGCCGACCGACAGGTCGATGCCGCCGGAGATGATCACGAAGGTCATGCCGACCGTGACGACACCGATGACGGACGCCTGGGTGAGGATCAGCTGGACGTTGTCGGTGTCGAGGAACGACTCGGGCTGGGTGATGCCGCCGATCGCGATCAGCGCGGCGAGCACCCCGAGCAGGGACAGCGTCCGCACGTCGGCACGCCCGGCGAGCGTCCGCAACTGGCGGCCGCCGTCGGCCGGTTCACTCTTCGATGCGGCGGGCCGTGGCGGCGATGCGGGCTGCGTCATGACGCCGGGCTCCCTTCGAGTACGAGGTCGAGTACGCGGTGTTCGTCGAGGTCACGGGCGGGCGCCGTATGGACGACGCGCCCCTCGCGGAGCACCAGGACGCGGTCGGCGAGGCCGAGGACTTCGGGGACTTCGCTGGATACGAGCAGGACGGCGAGGCCGTCGTCGGCGAGGCGGCGGATCACGGCGTACAGCTCGGCGCGGGCGCCGACGTCCACGCCTCGGGTCGGCTCGTCGAGCAGCAGCACGCGGCAGCCGCGGAGCAGCCAGCGGGCCAGGACGGCCTTCTGCTGGTTGCCGCCGGAGAGGGTGCGCACGGGAGCTGCGGGGTTGTCGGGGCGCAGCGACAGCTCGCGGGTCGCGGTCTGCGCGGCCTTCTTCTCGGCTCCCCGGTCGAGCCAACCGCCGCGTGAGAAGCGGGACATGGAGGAGACCGACACATTGTTGGTGACGGACTCCAGCATGAGCAGGGCCTGTGCCTTGCGTTCCTCGGGGGCGAGTCCGAGTCCCGCGCGGACGGCGGCGCGGACGCTGCCCGGCCGCAACACCTGCCCACCGACGGTCACTTGACCTGCGCTCGGCTTGCGCGCGCCGTAGATCGTCTCCAGGATCTCGGAGCGCCCGGAGCCGACGAGTCCCGCGAGGCCGACGATCTCGCCGGGCCGCAGTTCGAGGTCGAGGGGCTCGAACTCGCCGTCGCGGGCGAGGCCTTTCACCCTCAGCACGGCGTCCGTGGTGGGCCGTTCGGTGGGCCGGTCGGGGAAGACGTATTCGACGTTGCGGCCCGTCATCAGGGCGACGACCTCGCGGGTCGGGGTCTCCTTCGCGGGGAGTCCGCCCGCCACCGCGCGGCCGTCCTTGAGGACGGTGACGCGGTCGCCGATGCGGCGGATCTCTTCGAGCCGGTGGGAGATGTAGACGACGGCGACGCCGTCCGCCGTGAGATCGCCGACGATGCGGAAGAGGTTGTCGACCTCGTCCGGGTCGAGCGCGGCCGACGGCTCGTCCATGACGATGAGGCGTACTTCATGGGAGAGCGCACGAGCCATCGACACGATCTGCTGCTGGGCGGCCGAGAGATCACCGACGAGCGTTCCCGGGTCGATCTCGCCGTGCCCAAGTCGCTGGAGCAGAGCGGCAGTTGACGCCTTCGCCTCGCGGCCTCGCACGACGAATCCGGCCGCGGTGGGCTCATGCCCGAGGTGGACGTTCTCGGCGACGGAGAGCCCCTCCACCAGGTCGAGTTCCTGGTAGATGGTGGCGATCCCGAGGCGCATCGCGGCGATGGGCGACCGGAGCGTGGTGCGCTCGCCGCGCCAGGTGATCTCGCCGTCGTCGGGCTGGTGGGCCCCGGCGAGGACCTTGATGAGGGTGGACTTCCCGGCGCCGTTCTGACCGAGGAGGCAGTGCACTTCGCCGGCCTGGACCTGGAGGTCGACGCCGTCGAGGGCGCGGACGCCGGGGAACGACTTGGTGATGCCGGACATGGTGAGCAGCGGTGGTTCTGGTGCCATGACGGTTCCCTTGGGCGGATGGGCCGGTTTCAGGGCAGGGCGGGGCTCGTGCTGGGGCTGAGCCTGTTTCGGAGCAGGGCGAGGCAGCGCGCTGTACTGGGTGAGGTGAGCTGTGGTGCGTCGCGTAGTACGGGTCGTACGTATGGGTGGCCGTACGTATGGGGCCCTACGTACCGGTCAGGCCGGTGAGAACAGGTGGTCGCTGATGAGCCGGGCGCCGCCGATGACTCCGGCGGTCGGCCCCAACTCGCCCAGGACGATGGGGAGATTGCCGGTCGCCAGGGGCAGCGACTGGCGGTACACCTGGGTGCGGATGGCGGCGAGCAGTGTGTGGCCGAGGCCGGTGACACCGCCGCCGATCACCACGAGGCCCGGGTTGAAGAAGCTGACGAGCCCCGCGATGACCTGGCCGGTGCGGTTGCCGCCGTCGCGGATGAGGTCGAGCGCGGTGGCGTCACCGGCCGCGGCCGCCGCGGCCACGTCGACGGAGCTGAGCTTCCCCGCCGCTTCCAGACGGGTCGCGAGCTCTGCCGAGAGCCCCTGCCCGGCCGCGTCCTCGGCGTCACGGGCGAGCGCCGCGCCGCTGAAGTACGCCTCCAGGCAGCCCCTGTTGCCACAGGCGCAGGGGCGTCCTTCCGGTTCGACCTGGATGTGGCCGATGTCGCCGGCGCTGCCCGTCGTACCGCGGTAGACCTCACCGCCGACGACGATGCCGCAGCCGATACCGGTGCCGATCTTGACGCAGAGGAAGTCGCCCACGGAGCGTGCGACGCCCGCGTGCTGTTCCCCCATCGCCATCAGGTTCACGTCGTTGTCGACCATGACGGGGCAGCCGAGGTCCTGGCTGATGGCTTCCCGTACGGGGAAGCCGTCCCACCCCGGCATGATCGGCGGAGCGACCGGGACGCCCTCGGGAAAGCGGACGGGACCGGGTACGCCGATACCGGCGCCGTCGAACCCTTCCGCGAGCCCGGAGGCCTTCAACTTGGCGGCCATGGCGAGGACTTGCTCGAAGACCGCGACCGGGCCTTCGCGCACGTCCATGGGCTGGTTGATGTGGCCGAGCACCTCCAGCTCGGCGTTGGTCACCGCGACGTCGACCGAGGTCGCGCCGATGTCCACGCCGAGGAAGCGGAGGGCGGGGGCCAGGCGGATGTTGTGGGAGCGGCGGCCGCCGCGCGATGCGGCGAGTCCGTCGGCGACCACGAGTCCGGTCTCCAGGAGCCGGTCCACCTCGACGGCCAGCTTCGACCGCGAGAGGTCGACCTGATCGCCCAGCTGGGCACGGGAGTTGGGCCCTCCGTCACGCAACAGCCGCAGCAGACGCGCCTGGTGCGCATTGGCGGGTCGAGCCGTCATACGTCTCACGCGCCCCTCCCCGTCTCATCGGGCAACTCATGTCGTCGCGCCGGACTTTCGTTCGTCGCGTCGGGCTTTCGAGGGGAACGTAGCAGCGCCTGCCGGGAGTGGGAAGAAGTTGCGCGGGAATTACCCACGACTTTCTCCAGTCACAGGACAAAGGGAGGCGCCGCAAGCACGCGCGCGGCTCGCGGCGGGCGCGGTCAGCCCGTGGCGGGCAAAGCGTGCAGGGCGCGCCGGGCGGCGGCCCGGAGGTGGTCGAGGACGTCCGGGTCCGCGTCGAGGGTGTAGTCGGCCGTGAGGCCGGCCAGGGTCTGGGCCATGCGGGTGAGGGAGTCGTCGGATACGTCGACCAGACACCGGGTCTCGTCGACGGGCCGGATGCGGGTGGCCAGGCCCCGGGTGTGGGCGCGGACGTGGTCGGCCGGGGCCTGGACGGTGGCGACGGCGCGGTGGCGGGTGGGCGCGGCCGAGAGCCGGTCGGCGACGAACGCGGCGGGGTCGTCGCCGGGCAGATCGCGGGCGGGAACGCGTCGGCCGGTGCCCGTGGGGCCGGTGATGCGGTCGAGGCGGAAGACGCGCCAGTCGTTCTTCGCGGTGTCGTGCGCGAGGAGATACCAGAGCGGGCCGGAGGCGACCAGGTGCTGCGGCTCGACCCGGCGCGGAGTGGTCGCACCCGTACGGGTGGTGTAGTCGAAGGTCAGGACCTCGTGGTCGCGGCAGGCCACGGCGAGGGTGGCCAGGAGAGCGGGGTCGGCGCGCGGCCCGCGGTCGTCCCAGGCGATGCCGGCGACGGCCCCCTGCAGGGCGGTGACCTGGCCGCGCAGTCGGCGGGGCAGGACCAGTTCGAGCTTGGCCAGGGCGCGCAGCGCGGTCTCCTCGATGCCGGTGAGGCCACCGGCGGCGGTGCGCAGGGCGACGGCGATGGCGACCGCCTCGTCGTCGTCGAGGAGGAGCGGGGGCAGGTCGGTGCCGGGGGCGAGGCGGTAGCCCCCCGCATGGCCGCGGGCACTGTCGACGGGGTAGCCCAGGTCACGGAGCCGGTCGATGTCGCGGCGGACGGTGCGGACGGTCACCTGGAGCCGGTCGGCCAGGTCGGAGCCCGACCACTCCCGGCGGGTCTGCAGCAGGGAAAGCAGGCGCAGCATCCGGGCCGTCATGTCGCTGGTCATGATCCCCACTATGGCCGAGTCAGAGGACACCCTCTGTCCTGAAAGGGTCCTACTGTGGATCTGTCCAACCACAGCAAACCGGGAGGTACCCCATGAAAATCACCGTTCTCGGCACGGGCGGCGGCGCCCGCGCGCACACGGCCAAGCTCGTCGAACTCGGGCACGAGGTGTACGTCGGCACCCGCGACCCCGAGGCCACCCTCGCCCGCACCGAGCCCGACATGATGGGCAACGTGCCCTACGGCAAGTGGCTCGCCGACCACCCCGGCGTCACCCTGCTGTCCTTCGGCGACGCGGCGGCCGCCGCCGACGGGCCGGTCATCAGCGGCATCGACGGCCACAACGCCGTCGCCGCGCTGACCGCGATCGCGGACCGCCTCGACGGCAAGACGCTCATCGACTACGCCGTCCCCTTCGTCTACCAGCACGAGAGCGAGCACCCCTGGCCCACGCCGTGGGGCGTCATGCCCAAGCTGGACCCGTGCGACACGGACAGCCTCGCCGAGCAGATCCAGCGCGCGCTGCCCGGGACGAAGGTCGTCAAGAGCTTCGTCACCCAGGAGCAGACCACCGTCGTCGACCCGGCGTCCGTCGGCCAGGGCGACCACACGATGTTCGTCGCCGGTGACCACGCCGACGCCAAGCAGCAGACCACCGAGCTGCTCAAGTCGTACGGCTGGAGCGACATCCTCGACCTCGGCCCGCTGGTGTGCGCCCGCGGCATGGAGATGTACGCCCATATGCACTCCGCCATCGGCTTCGGCCTGGGCCAGCAGTTCGGCGGCCACTTCGGCATCAAGGTGGTGCGCTGACATGCCGGGCACGAGCAGCACTCCGGCACCCGCCCTGGACGGGAAGATCCTGTGCCATGCGATGTGGGCCCGCGACGGCAGCGAGCTTGCCGACTTCTACGCCGCCGCGCTGGGCACGGAGGTCAGCCGCACCTACCCCGGCCCGCAGGGCGAACCCGCCGCCTGCGCGTTCGACGTCGGTCCCTCGATGTACCTCTTCTACTCCTCCGAGAACTTCACTGCCCCCAACTGGCCCGAGGAGGAGCTGCCCTTCCACATGGACCTGACGTTCACCGACGTACGGGCCGCGGAGGAGCGGCTGCTGGGAATGGGTGCCACCAGACCCGACCACCAGCCGGGCGGAAAGCACTGGACGGTCCTGCTCGACCCCTCCGGGCAGCCGTTCTGCATCCACCAGGCCCGCTGACCCGCGGCCGTCATGACTCACCTGCCCCGCATCACCGCCGGCCGGCGTCGCGCCCGCCTGGTCCGGCGGCACCTGCTGACGCCGGCCGCCCGCGTGGACGGCGCGCACGAGGTGGCCGATGCCCTCATCGGCCTGCACGCCACCGACCCGGCGACCGTCTTCCTCGCCGCGGCCGCCCGTATGCGCGCCCCCACGCCCGACGCCATCGACCAGGCCCTCTACGCGAGGCAGTCCGGCGTACCCGTCCTTGAGCGCATACGGTGCATGCGCCGCACGATGTTCGTCGTCCCCGAACGCCTCGCGCCCGCCGTGCTCTCCGCGACCGCGCAGAACACCGACCGCCTCCGCGCCGAGGCCATGGACAAGCTGAACCAGGCCCTCGGCTGGGATCTGCGGCACTACACCGCCGTGCAGCGGGACACGCTGGCCGCGCTGGCGGAACGCGGTGCGGCGACGGCGGCGCAGCTGGCCGCCGACGTGCCCGCCCTGCGCGAGCAGCTGGTCGTCTTCCCCGGCAAGTCCTACGAGTCCCGCCAGCGCGCCGCCTCGACGGTCCTCGGTGTCCTCGCGGCCGAAGGGCACATCCGCCGGGCCAGACCGGCCGGTTCATGGACCTCGGCGCAGTTCCGCTGGACGCCCGCTCAGCCGCTGCCCGCCGTACCCATCACCGAGGCGAGAGCCACCCTGGCGCGGCACTATCTCGCGGCCTACGGCCCCGCGACGGCCGACGACGTGAAGTGGTGGACCGGCTGGAACCTCACCGACACCCGCAAGGCCATCGCCGCCACCGGCGCGCAGGCCGTAGAACTCGACGAAGGCACCGGCTACCTCCTGCCCGAAGACCTGGAGGAGTTGGAGGAGTTGGGGGAGTTGGAGGACTTGGGGGACTTGGGGGACCCGGAAGGCCTGGAAAGCCTCGCCCCCGTCGCGCCCCACGCGTCCGGCGCGGTCCTGCTGCCCGGCCTCGACCCCACCCCGATGGGCTGGCGCCACCGCCACTGGTACCTCGAACCCGCCCACACCGCCGCGCTGTTCGACCGCAACGGCAACATCGGCCCCACCGTCTGGTGGGGCGGCCGCATCATCGGCGCGTGGGCGCAGCACGCCGACGGACACATCAACCACCACCTGCTCACCGATGCGCCCGCCGCCGCCCGCGCGGCCGTGGACGAGGAGATCGGACGTCTGACGGCGTTCCTCTCGACCACCCGCGTCACGCCCGCCTACCGCACTCCCCTGGAACGCCGACTCGCCGTCGGCGGGCCCGACTAACCCTCGTTGCGCTGGTGGTACGTCTGCCGCGTGTGCTCCGTGTGCGCCCGCATGATCTCCGTGGCGCTGCGCTCGTCGCGTTCCGCGATGGCCGCGATCAGCCGGCGGTGCTCGATCCAGGACTGCTTGCCGCGCTGGCGGGCCACCGGTGTGTAGTACCAGCGCACCCGGCGGTCCACCTGCCCGGCGAGTTCGGCGAGCACGACATTGCCGGCGAGCTCCATGACCTTGGCGTGGAAGGCCGCGTTGGTGGTCACCACCAGGTCAACGTCGCCGTCCGCGACGGCCTGTTCGCCCTTGGCGCACAGCTCTTCGAGCGCGGTGATCCCGGCGGTACCCGTGTTCGCGGCGGCGAGCCGGGCGGCCTCCGCCTCCAGGAGCGTACGGACCGTGAGCAGTTGGTCCGCCTCTTCCTCGGTGGGCTCGTGCACGAACGCGCCCTGCGCGGGGCGCAGATCGACCCAGCCCTCGGTGTTGAGCCGCTGCAGCGCCTCGCGCACCGGCTGCCTCGACACCCCCAGATGCCCCGCCAGTTCACTCTCCACGAGGTGCTGGCCCGGCTGGAGCGCGCGGGTCGTGATGAGTTCGAGCAGCGCTTCGTAGACCCGCTCCCGGAGCGGACCGGGTCGTTCGAGCCTGGGCACCGCCCCCTGCGGCAGTCCTGTGGACAACATCGCGGTCCCCTCCTCGACGATTGCCTTTTGTCTACAGTCTACTGAGCACAATGGCCAGTACCAGGGGGAGTTGAGCCGGTCACACCGCTCGGTGACGCGTTCTCGGCGGCTACGGGCAGCGGATGACCTGTCCCGCGTACGACAGGTTCCCGCCGAAGCCGAAGAGCAGCACCGGGTCCCCGTGGACGATCTCGCCGCGCTCCACGAGCTTGGACAGGGCGAGCGGGATGCTGCCCGCCGAGGTGTTGCCCGAGTTCACGACGTCACGCGCGACGACCGCGTTGACCGCGCCGATCCGCCCGGCGAGCGGCTCGATGATCCGCAGATTGGCCTGGTGCAGCACGACCGCCGCGAGGTCCTCCGGAGTGAGACCGGCCCGCTCGCAGGCCTTGCGGGCGAGCGGCGGCAGCTGGGTCGTCGCCCAGCGGTAGACGCTCTGGCCCTCCTGCGCGAACCGCGGCGGCGTGCCCTCGATCCGTACCGCGTTGCCCATCTCGGGCACCGAGCCCCACAGCACGGGACCGATGCCGGGCTCTTCGCCGGGGCCGCACGCCTCGACGACGGCCGCGCCCGCGCCGTCCCCGACCAGCACGCACGTGGTGCGGTCCGTCCAGTCGGCCACCTCGGACATCTTGTCCGCGCCGATCACCAGGGCGCGGGTCGCTCCCCCGGCCCGCACGGCGTGGTCGGCGGTGGCGAGCGCGTGCGTGAAGCCCGCGCAGACCACGTTGATGTCCATGGCGGCCGGGGAGGGGATGCCGAGGCGGGCCGCGACGCGGGCCGCCATGTTCGGCGAGCGGTCGATCGCGGTGGACGTGGCGACCAGGACGAGGTCGATGGCGTCGGGCGCGAGGCCGGCGGCGGCGACGGCCTTGGCCCCGGCCTGCGCGGCGAGCTCGTCGACCGGCTCCTCGGGTCCCGCGATGTGGCGGGTGCGGATGCCCACGCGAGAGCGGATCCACTCGTCGCTGGTGTCGACCATGCCCGCCAGCTCCTCGTTGGTGAGGATCTTGGCGGGCTGGTAATGGCCGACGGCGGCGATGCGTGAGCCGTGCATGAACGGGTCCCCCTTGTTGCCGGAGATGCGGGACCGTCCAGTCTGCTCAGCGACTCACCAGTAACGGGGCACGTAAAGCAACAGGAATCGGGCGTGGGCTTTGGATGCTTCTCATCATCGCGTCACCCGGTGAAGAGCTGGGTGGCCTTGTGTGCGAGTTCGTACAGACCGTAACCGAGCGGCAGCGCCACCCACAGCCAGGCGGCGGCGATCAGGCCACGGCGGCGCGGCGGACTACTGGGCGGCGGGCTGGGCGGCGCCCTCATGGGCGGCCTCCCTCGGGGCGGGAATGTGGTGGCGGGAGTGGACGGGGCGGACGAACTCGTTCGCCACGAAGCCCACGATCAGCAGGCCGATCATGATCGTGAGGGACATGCCGTAAAGACCCGAGCCGTGCTTGCCGGCCTCCTCCTGGCGGTCGGCGACCCAGTTGACGATCAGCGGGCCGAGCACACCGGCCGTGGACCAGGCGGTGAGCAGCCTGCCGTGGATCGCGCCGACCTGGTACGTCCCGAAGAGGTCCTTCAGGTACGCGGGGATCGTCGCGAAGCCGCCGCCGTAGAAGGAGAGGATCACCAGCGCGCAGCCGATGAACAGCGGCTTCGACGCGTCTCCGAACTGGGCGATCAGCAGATACATCAGCGCGCCCACGCCCAGGTAGACGCGGTAGACGTTCTTGCGGCCGATCAGATCGGACGCCGATGACCAGCCGATGCGCCCGGCCATGTTGGCGGCCGAGAGCAGGGCGACGAAGCCCGCCGCCGCGGAGACCGAGACCGGTGTCGCGGTGTCGGAGAAGAAGTCGATGATCATCGGCGCGGCCTTCTCCAGGATGCCGATGCCCGCGGTCACGTTCATGCAGAGCACGATCCACAGGCACCAGAACTGGGGTGTCCGCACGGCGGCCCGCGCGGAGACCTGCGGCCCGTCGAGCGTGCCGGGGACGCCCGGTGCCCGCGCTCCTTCCGTACGCGGCACCCGCACCAGGAGCACGCCGAGCGACATGAAGACGGCGTACGTCAGACCGTGCACCAGGAAGGCGAGCGCGATGCCCGACGAGTCCGAGCCGAAGGACTCCAGCATCTGGGCCGACCAGGGCGAGGCGATGAGCGCGCCGCCGCCGAAGCCCATGATCGCGATGCCGGTGGCCATGCCGGGGCGATCGGGGAACCACTTGATCAGGGTCGACACGGGCGAGATGTAGCCGATGCCGAGGCCGATCCCGCCGACGAAGCCGTACCCGAAGACGATCAGCCAGTACTGCTCCGTCGCCGCCCCGAGCGCGGCGAGCAGAAAGCCGGACGAGAAACAGGTGAGGGCGACCGCCATCGCCCAGCGCGGTCCGTTGCGCTCGACGAGGGTGCCGCCGAAGGCCGCCGAGAGGCCGAGCATCACGATGCCGAGCTGGAAGGGCAGCGCGCTCTGGGTGCCGCTGAGGTGGAGGGCGGATTCCAGTGGGGGCTTGAAGACGCTCCAGGCGTAGGCCTGGCCGATGGAGAGGTGCACGGACAGGGCGGCGGGCGGTACTAGCCAGCGGCTCCATCCCGGGGGTGCGACGGGGGGCCTCATGATCCCGAACAGTAGGAATCAGGCGGGCCGTTGGGAAGAGGCCATGCACTATTCCGTCGACGGTATGCAATGTGCCGCGCAACCCCTTGCTGGCCCAACTTCCATACTGTAGACAATATTCTATCGACAGTTCGGATCCCTCAACCGAACGGAGCGCGCCACCGTGAAAGTCGCAGTCCTCGGCGCCGGTGCGATCGGCGCCTACGTCGGAGCCGCGCTGCACCGCGCCGGAGCCGACGTCCATCTCGTCGCCCGTGGACCGCATCTCGCGGCCATGAGGCAGCACGGAGTACGTGTCCACAGCCCGCGCGGCGACTTCACCGCGCGGGCCCACGCCACCGACGA
Organism: Streptomyces sp. NPDC059037; assembly: GCF_042740015.1. Taxonomy (NCBI): domain Bacteria; kingdom Bacillati; phylum Actinomycetota; class Actinomycetes; order Kitasatosporales; family Streptomycetaceae; genus Streptomyces; species Streptomyces sp. NPDC059037. The sequence continues at coordinate 3,324 of NZ_JBHYIG010000087.1, read as the reverse complement.
CCCGGCCGACATCGGCCCCGTCGACTTCGTCTTCCTGGGCCTGAAGGCCAACTCGTACGCGGCGTGCGGGCCGCTCATCGAGCCGCTGCTGCACGACGGCACCGCGGTCGTCGCGGCACAGAACGGCATCCCCTGGTGGTACTTCCACCGGCACGGCGGCCCGCACGACGGCCACCGCGTCGAGAGCGTGGACCCCGACGGCGTGGTCAGTGCGGTGATCGCGCCCGAGCGGGCCGTCGGATGCGTGGTGTACGCGGCAACCGAACTGGAGGGCCCGGGAGTTGTCCGGCACATCGAAGGCACCCGCTTCTCCATCGGGGAGCCGGACCGCTCGCGCTCGCAGCGCTGTCTCGCCTTCAGCGAGGCCATGCAGGCGGGCGGTCTGAAGTGTCCCGTCGAGCCCGAACTGCGCCTCGACATCTGGATCAAGCTGCTCGGCAACATCTCCTTCAACCCGATCAGCGCGCTCGCCCGCGCCACGATGCGGGAGATGTGCCTGCACGGCGGCACCCGCCGCGTCATCGAGATCATGATGAACGAGACGCTCGCCGTCGCCGCCGCCCTCGGCTGCCGCCCCGACATCTCCGTCGAGCGGCGCCTGGCCGGCGCCGAACGCGTCGGCGACCACCGCACCTCCACCCTCCAGGACCTGGAGCGCGGCAAACCGCTCGAACTCGACGTGCTGCTCGCGGCCGTCGTGGAACTCGCCGGGATCACCGGGGTTCCGGTGCCGACGCTCCGCACCGTCCACGCCATCTCGGATCTGCTGGCCGACCGCATGAGGAGCGCGGCATGAGCAAGAAGCGGGACCGGGTGCCCAAGACGTACACCCGGCTCACCCATCCCCTCGTACGCGACGCACGCGACGCGCCCTTCCGGCGGGCCACCTGGGAGGAGGCGCTGACCCGGACGGCGGCCGGACTCCAGGAGGCCCGCGGCGCGTTCGGCATGTTCTCCTGCGCCCGCGCCACGAACGAAATGAACTACGTGGCACAGAAGTTCGCCCGCGTGGTCATGGGCACGAACAACGTCGACTCCTGCAACCGCACCTGTCACGCGCCGAGCGTCGCGGGCCTGTCGGCCGCCTTCGGCTCGGGCGGCGGCACCTCTTCTTATGAAGAGGTCGAGCACACGGATCTGATCGTGATGTGGGGCTCCAACGCGCGCTTCGCCCACCCGATCTTCTTCCAGCACGTCCTGAAGGGGATCAGGAACGGCGCCCGTATGTACGCGGTCGACCCGCGCCGCACCAAGACCGCCGAGTGGGCGGAGAGCTGGCTCGGTCTCAACGTCGGCACGGACATCCCGATGGCGCACGCCATCGGCCGCGAGATCATCCACGCGGGCCTGGCCAACCGGGCGTTCATCGACCGGGCCACATCCGGCTTCGAGGAGTACGCGGCCCTGGTCGAGCCCTGGACGCTGTCGCTCGCCGAGAAGGTGACGGGCGTACCGGCGGCCGCCATCAGGGAGTTGGCGCACGCCTACGCACGGGCCGAGCGGGCGCAGCTGTGCTGGACGCTCGGCATCACCGAGCACCACAACGGCACGGACAACGTACGCGCCCTGATCAATCTCTCCCTGCTGACCGGACACGTCGGCCGCTACGGCTCGGGCCTGCAGCCCCTGCGCGGCCAGAACAACGTCCAGGGCGGCGGCGACATGGGCGCGATCCCGAATCGCCTGCCGGGCTTCCAGGACATCCTCGACCCGGACACCCGCCTGAAGTTCGAGACAGCCTGGAACACGGTCATCCAGCCGCGCTACGGGCTGAATCTGACGGAAATGTTCGAGGCGATGGAGGAGGGATCACTGAAGGCGGTCTACTGCATCGGCGAGAACCCGGCGCAGTCGGAGGCGGACAGCGAACAGGCGATGCGACGCCTCCGGGCCCTGGACTTCCTCGTCGTACAGGACATCTTCCTTACGAAGACGGCCGAGTTGGCGGACGTCGTGCTGCCCGCGACGGCCGCCTGGGCGGAGACCGACGGCACGACGACCAACAGCGAGCGGCGCGTGCAGCGGGTCCGCAAGGCCGTGCGGCCGCCCGGTGAGGCGCGCGAGGACATCGACATCATCTGCGAGCTCGCGGGGCTGCTCGGCCACGACTGGAAGTACGCGGACGCGCGGGCCGTCTGGGACGAGCTGCGGTCGGTGTCGCCGGACCACTACGGCATGACGTACGAGCGTCTGGAGTCGCTGCAGGGAATCCAGTGGCCGTGCCCTTCGGAGGAGCGCGTCGAACCGACGTACCTGCACGGCCGGTTGTGGGAGTCCGCCCCCGAACGGCGTGGCACGCCCGCGCCGTTCGGCCTCGTCGCACACGACCCGCCGGTCGACCTGACCGACGAGTCGTTCCCGATCCGGCTGACGACCGGGCGGCGGCTCGACTCCTACAACACCGGTGTGCAGAGCGGGAGTTTCGCCTCTCCGCTGCGGCGCGGCGAGTACGTCGAGCTGTGCCCGGAGGACGCGGAGCGGTTCGGGGTCGTGGTCGGCGAGGAGGTGCGGATCTCCTCGCGGCGCGGGGTCGTCGTGGCGCCGGTGTGGGTGGACCCCGGTCTGCGTCCGGGCCTCGCCTTCATGACCATGCACTTTCCCGACGAGGTCGACACCAACCAGCTCACGATCGAGGCGAATTGCCCGATCGCGGGGACGGCGGAGTTCAAGGCGTCGGCGATACGGATCGACAAGCTCGCCAGTGAGGTGGGGTGACGGATGGATCTGCACTTCGGTGACAGCAAGCCGACGGACGAGGAGCGGGCGGCCGTCGACGCGGTGCTCGGTCCTCCGGAGTCCGCGTGGGAGGGGGCCGACGACCGCAGTGACGCGGATCTGCGGTGGGCGCGGGGTGGCCGTGCGGCTCGGGAGCGGCGGGATCAGCTGTTGCCGGGGTTGCACGCGCTGAACGATCGCGTGGGGTGGGTGAGCGAGGGGGGCCTCGACTATCTGTGTCGGCGGCTTACGGTGCCGCCGGCTGAGGGGTACGGGGTGGCCACGTTCTACTCGCTGTTCTCGGTGCGGCCGCGGCAGCGCACTGCCGTGCGGGTCTGTACGGATCTGGCGTGCGGGGGTGGCGCGGAGCTGTGCGGGGAGGTGGCGGCGCGGCTGGGCCCGGAGTCCGGGGTGGCCGTCGAGGCCTCGCCGTGCCTTGGGCTGTGCGAGCGGGCACCGGCGGCGTTGGTGGTGCGGGCGGGGCCTCCGGCGGTTTCTTCCCCAGCCCCGCGCCTTCCCGAACGTTCCGGCTCCGCCGGCCGGGGTGACCGTAAATCACCGGCTCCGCCGAGTTCGTCCTCAAACGCCGGACGGGCTGAAGAGGGTGGG
>NZ_JBHYIG010000086.1:9433-31434 GCF_042740015.1 Streptomyces sp. NPDC059037 | reverse complement strand
GTAGAGCAGGCGTTTGTCGTACAACCCCGGACCGCACATCGCAGCCTTCTTGAAAGCGAAGGCCGCGGGCCCCGACGCCCCCCCCCCCACCACAACAACACCCAACCACAAAAAACCCCCCCCCCCCCCCTCTTCTCTTTCCGGGGGCGGGCGACTCTCCTTTCGGGGGCGGGCAACCTGATCGGCGGCCCATCGCGTTCCACGGATATGGGAGACCGAGGAGAACGGCGGGGATGCGATGCGAGGTGGCGACTTCGAGTTCGAGGAGTTCGTCGCCGCCAGTGGGCCGCGGCTGCTGCGGATGGCGTGGCTGCTCACGGGCGACGCGCATCTCGCGGAGGACCTGCTGCAGACGGCGCTCGCGAAGGTCTGGCCGAAGTGGCGGCGGATCGGCCAGGAGCATCCGGAGGCGTACGTACGCAAGATCCTCGTCAACACCCACACCTCGTGGTGGCGCCGGCACTGGCGGGCGGAGGTCCCGCACGGCGAACTGCCCGAGCGGGCGGGCGAGTGGGACGCGTACGAGGGCGTGGACCTGGAGCAGTCGCTCGCCGCTGCGGTGCGGCGGCTGCCGCCGAGGCAGCGGGCGGTGGTGGTCCTTCGCTACTTCGAGGACCTCGGCGTGGACGAGACGGCCGGAATCCTCGGCTGCACTCCGGGCACGGTGAAGAGCCAGTCGGCGAAGGCGCTGCGCACGCTGCGTGCCGCGCTGCCGGCGAGGGAGGCGAACCGCTGTGAGTGAGGACGCTCCTGACGTCCATGACTCGTACGACGAGGACGCCCATGACGCGTACGACGAGGACACCCATGACGCGTACGACGAGGAACGCGAACTGCGGGTGTTCCTGGAGCGTGCGGTGCCGCGTCCGCAGGCGCCTGCCTCGCGCCTCGCCCGCGTGCGCGAGCGTGCCGCGCGCAGCCGCAGGCGCAGGATCGCGGCGGGGGCTGCGGTTTCGGTGGCGGGGCTCGCCCTGGCCGGGGTGCTGGTGCCGCAGGCGCTGCGGCCGTCGGCCGACCCGGAGGTGGTGCCTCCGGCGGCGACACCGCCGAGCCGCCACGCCTCGGGTGAACGGGACGTCACCTACCGGGAGTTGGGAGGTGGCCTGACCCTGCGCTTCCCGGCGGACTGGCAGGCGCTTGCGGTCCCCGCGGACGACAGGACGAAGAGCCCGCCGTTCGGCTTCGCCGGCACCCAGCGGCTCACCCCGTACAAGCAGCCGTGCAAGCCCGATGAGCCGGGCGGCTGGTGCAACCCGCTGGACCGCATCGACCCGGAGGACGGCGCGCTGCTCGTACTGCGGACCGAGAAGGAGGGCGGCCTCGACAAGAGGGCGATGAATCCACCCCGGTTCACGAGTGGGACCTTGCGGAAGTCCTGTGCGCTGGCGGGGGGAGGGATCAGCTTCACGGCGGTGCTCGAATCCCCGGAGCCGGGGCGAGTGATCGTGGCGAACCTGTGCCTGGCCCCGGGCGACTCGAAGCCCCGCCTGGCCGAGGCGAACCGGATCATCGGGTCGGCGCATTTCGGCTCGGAGGGCTCACCGCCGGCAACGGCCCCGGCAAAGAACTGACGCTCACCGGACACCAACCCCGCCCGTAACGCCCCCCCCCGCACCCTTGTTTTCGCGCGACATCGACATCCCAGGAGACCCGTATGCCGTCTTCCAGACGCCCCCACGCTGCGGCGTACCCCACCGCGTACGCCGCCGCAGGCGCGGCACTCACCCTGCTGCTCACCGCCTGCGGGACCGGCGCGCAGGCTGGCGGGCGCCAGAGCGGTGAGGCGGTGAAGGTCAGCGAGGCGCCCCGGACGAGCCGCGTGACCCCCGAACGGCCCCGCGAGATCCCGGCGTTGGGGCCGAAGACCCGATCCCGCATACCCCGCTCCTCGACCCAGGCCCTGGTCGTGACGGGCGATGCCCCCGACGCGAACCGCGCGACGGCGGTGCTCTACTCGCGCAAGTCCCCTTCCGATGCGGCCGGTTGGCGCCCGGTGACCGACCCCTGGCCCGCGCACAACGGCTTGCGCGGCTGGACATCACGCCACGTGCAGGGCGACCGCAAATCCCCCGTCGGCGTCTACGGCCTGACCGACGCGGGCGGCCTCCTCCCGGACCCCGGAACCCGCTTCCCCTACGACCAGGGCCCGGCCTTCACCGCGCGCGGCACGGGCTTCAAGGGCGAGCCGCTGACCGGCTCCTTCGACTACGTCATCGCCATCAACTACAACCGCGAGCCGGGCAGGACCCCGCTGGACTGGACGCGCCCGCTGGGTGCGGGCCGGGGCGGCGGCATCTGGCTGCACGTGGACCACGGGGGCCCGACGCAAGGCTGTGTGTCGCTGCCGAAGGCGCGGATGAAGGAACTGCTGCGCAGCCTGGACCCGGCACGGAAGCCGGTGGTCGTGATGGGGGACGCGGGGGCGCTGGGCGCGTAGGCGTGGGAGCGGTCCCGCATCGCCGCCACTGACAACGGCTGCCGGGATACTTCTCAGGCGGCAGGTGTCCGTGAGGCGTGGGCTTCGGCCTCGGCCCATTCGGTGACAAGGCGTTCGTACACCAGGCGCTCGTCGGGGCGGAGCCGGCCGCCCGCGTGCAGCCAGAGCGCACGGATCTCCTCGTTGACCTCGTCGGCGGTGCGTCGCCGGTCGGGGGAGGGAGTCGTGGCCATACCGTGAAGCCTACGTAGGAAAATGTGAAGACGGCGTCAAGTCGGGCTGCCTCCCCGCATGACTTAGATCACCCTGAGTCCCCGCGCGAGCTCAGCGCGTGGCTCAAACGCGTCACTTCCCCTCGGGTACGAGCCAGGGCTCCTGCGGCAGCGGACTGCCGGTCTCCAGCAGGGACTTGAGGTTGGAGAGGACCGCGGGCCAGCCGGAACCGACGTCCTTGAGGTCCTGCTCGCTGGCGAGGTTCTCGTGGGTGACGGTGAGGCGGACGATGCCGCCGTGCGGCTGGATGTCGAAGGTGACGCGGGAGGGCTCGGTGTCGCGGTCGTTCGGGTCGCCCCAGGTGGTGACGAGCCGCGTGGGCGGCACGCTCTCCACGACGGTGCCGACGACGTCGTCGATCCCCGATCCGTCGATACGCCGGTGGGCCCAGCCGGACCCGGCCTTCCACTCCCCGTCGGAGACGTTGCTGTGCCCCCAGTAGGCGGCGGTCAGGTCGGCGTCGGTGAGGGCGTGCCAGACCTTGTCAGGGGTGCTTTCGATGTACGTGACGTACACGTACGAGGGCTTGGTGCTGGTGCTTTCGCTGCTCATGGTGGCGTCCTCCGCCTGTCGCTTGATCGCGCCCAGTGCCCGCAGCCGGGGCTGCTCGAACCGGTCGATCCACCGCTCCTGGATCTCATGGAGCGGCACGGGATTGAGGTAGTGGAGCTTTTCGCGGCCGCGGCGGACGGTGCTGACGAGGTTGGCGGCCTCCAGGATCCCCAGATGCTGGGTGGCCGACTGCCGAGTCATCTCGACGCGCTCGCACAACTCGCCCAGCGTCTGCCCGTTCTGCTCGCGCAGCAGGTCGAGCAGGTGGCGCCGGGTGCGGTCGGCGAGGGCCTTGAAAACCTTGTCGAGGTCGGGGCCCGCGCCGTCCGCGGTCGTCTGTTGGCTCACATCTCCATCATGCAGGCAAATGCCTGCATGTCAATCGCGGGCGGCTGCGAACAGCTCCTCCGCGCCGCTGACGACGAAGGCGAGGGCGAACCAGTCGTGGAGGACGTCAAGGTCTGTGCAGGCGGTGATCCGCTCACGGGTGCGGGCAAGGGTGGGGATGCCGCGTGCTTCGAGCGTGCAGAGGATGTTGACGGCCCGCTCCTCGACCCGCCCAGCCTGGATGCCTCGGAGGTAGGGGCCCTCGGCGAGGCTGCCGGGGTCGAAGTCGAGGCCGCTCCGGAGGGGGTGATAGCCGTCTTGGTCGAGGTAATAGCCGGCCAGGAGGGCTCCCCGGTCCGGCCCGTCTCTCTCCGCATCGGTCTCGTCCTCCTCCGTGAACAACTCTGCTGCCTCGTGGACGGCGAACGCTTTTCCTAAGAAGCGGTCGAGGATGCGGAGGCTGGTGCAGGCGCGGATCCGCTCACGGGTTTCGTCCTCCGTAGGGATGCCCCGCCACTTCAGCACGCGCAGCACGGCCGAACCCCGCTCGTCGAACCGGCCGACCGCCACGCCGCGGAGGAAGTTCTCCTCCGACATGACCCCTCGGCCGGGGAAGTAGGTGCCGATGATGCCTCCCATGATCAGCACCATGTGCTACTCGCTCTGGTCTGCTGCCTCGGCGAACAGGGCGTCGGCGTCGGTGACCTTCAGGGCGCGACCGAACCAGCGGTCGAGGGTGTCCAGGTCGGTGCAGGTGGTGACCCGTTCGCGGGCGTCGTCCGGGGTCGGGATCCCACGCAGTTCCAGGAGCGACAGAATCGCCTCGGCCTTGCCCTTGGCCTCGCCCTCGGCGATCCCGTCCTCCTTGCCTTCGAGGTACTTCTCCTCGGCGAGGGTTCCCTGTCCGGGGAAGTAGATGTCCGCGGCCATAAAGATCAAGTCCTTCCAAGCGGCTCTGGCCGGGATGTCTCCCAGGCCTGCGTCAACCAGTTGCCAGTAGTGGTCGAACGTCTTCCTGTTTCCGGTCGATCCCAGAGCAGTGACCAGCGCCTCCAGTATGGCCTTGTGGCCAGGACTGCGCCCGTGCGTCACGGCGGAGAAGGCAGCGAAGGTGAAGTCCTGCGCGATCTCTTCAGGGTCGGTGATCATCGGTACGTTGCCGGGGCCGACGACCATGGGGTGCACGCTGAGGGCGGTCCAGTCGCTCAGGCCCATCCGGAAGGGGCCCATGGCCCAGGCGGATGTGGCCTTGTCCTGGCACACGACAAGCAGCAGGGCCGGGATGTTGTACTTCGAGTGGAGATACGAAAGGTAGTACCCCCAACTCGCGGCCTTGTCCGGGTCTCGGCGCATCTGGGCCTCGATGGCCAGGAGGAACGCGCTGCCGTCCGGCGCGCTGATACGGAGCAGGGTGTCGATCCAGCGCTCAAGAGGTCGGGTCTCGGTCACGTCCGGCGTGATCACCTCGACGGATGGCTTCTCGGGAAGCGGTACGCCCAGGATCCGGAATACCGGCGTCAGCAGCTCCGGCTGCTGCTGGAAGATCCGGTGCGAGACCTCGTGTTGCGATGTGACCATGTGCGGAACCTAGGTGGATCAAGGACCGGGTGTCCCGGCCGGTGGAATGGGATCACTCTTTCGAGTGCGGACGAAACGTTCACGCCGCCTCGGTCAGCTCGCACCAGATGAACTTGCCGTTGCTGTCGGGCAGTTGGGCCGGTCCCAGGGCGTACCAGCCCCACTCGTCCGCACAGTCCCGCACCAGGGCGAGGCCGCGGCTGGCCTCTGCGAGGGCGGGTGCCGGGGGCGTCGGTGCCGGTGGCGTGGGGTCCGCGTCCCACACTCCGATGCGGAGTACGCCCCGTGCCCACCGGATGCGGAGGGCCGCCGGGCCCTTCGTGTGCTGCACGGCGTTCGCGACCAGCTCGGTCGCTACGAGTTCCGCGACTTCGGAGAGGTGGGGGCGGCCGTGCAGGGTGAGGATCAAGCGGAGGGTGCGGCGGCAGATCGTGACGGCGCGGAGGTCGTTGGGGATGTGGAGGCTGTACTCCCAGGGTTGGGGGCTGCCTTCGTTTTCGGGTACGTCGGGCATGGGGGAACTCCGGTGCGTGCGGAGGGAGTCGGCGTACGTGGCGATCTGCGGGCGGTGGCTGTGCCGCCCGCGCCATGGCAGGGCGGGGCGGTGCGCTTCCGGGGTCCCGGGGATCGCTACGGGTGGTCGACGCATTACTGACGGTAGGGCTTAATATTTCCCCCGTGCAAGTCGTTCGCGTAATCTGACCCCCGAACGGGGCATCTCAACCCCGGTTGACAGCAACGTTGTTGGGGCTAGGAGCTGTATGCCTGCGAGGATTCAGCCGACTGTTCGGCAGGTGCGTCTGGGGGTCGAACTGCGCAAGCTGCGGGAAGCGGCAGGTCTGTCGTCCCGGGAGGCAGCCGGGCTACTGGGCGTGAACCCGGTGCAGATGAGCCAGTTCGAGGCGGGGAACGCCGGAATCAATGCGGTACGGGTGCGCAGGCTGGCGGCCCACTATGCCTGCGTGGACGCCGGGTTGATCGAGGCGCTGGTCGAGATGGCGACGGATCGTACACGTGGGTGGTGGGAGGCGTACCGAGGTGTGCTGCCGCCGGTGTTCCTGGACCTGGCGGAGCTGGAGCACCACGCGACGTTCATCGAGGAGATCTCCACTGCGCACGTGCCCGGGATGCTTCAGACCGAGGAGTACGCCCGTGCGGTGTTCGCCTTCTGGCGGCCGGAGCTTCCCGCGAGCGAGCTGGAGCCACGAGTTGAGCACCGCATGCGCCGCAAGCGAGTCCTGGACGGGACGCCGTACACGGTCGTCCTGCATGAGCCTGCCCTGCGGACCCGAGTTGCGGACCGGCGCGCGGCGCGCGAGCAACTGGTGGCGATCCTGGACCGCTTGGACTCCCCGGGTGTCACCGTCCGTGTGATCCCGCTGGACGTGGACGGGTTCGCCGGGGCGAGCGCGGAGGTGCTGTACGCGGGTGGCGGGGTCCCTGTCCTGGACACTGCTCAGCTGGACAGTCCGCAAGGCCCGGTCTTCATGGATGCCACTGCTCAGCTGCAGTCCATGCGAACGCTCTTTCGTAAGGTGGAGGGGATGTCCCTTGAGCCCGGGCGCTCACGGGACTTCATCCACCGCCTGGCGAAGGAGCTGTGAGACGTGATCCAGTGGCAGAAGTCGTCTTTCTCCAGCGGAAGCGACGGCAGCAACTGTGTTGAACTGGCCGCCACCGACACCACGTTGCTCCTCCGCGAGAGCGACGACCCCACCCGAATACTGGCCCCCACCCGGACCGGGCTCGCCGCCCTCCTGCGTCAGATTCGCGCGGCCGAGCGCCCGTGAAGGACGCGGCCTCGCGTAAATCGACGTAACGCAAACACCCGTAGCCCTCACCCGGCCCTCGAAGCGACGAGCCGCGGCCACTCCCGGCCCGCCTGCGCCGGTGCTCACGTCGTGATCAGACGGCTGTCGCGGACGCCCCCTTCCGCATCACCTCCACCGCCCGGCTGAAGCTGTCCGCCCCGTGTCCGGCGTCCACCACGCGCCGGAAGATGTCGCGGACCGCCTCCGGGAACGCGGTGTCCACGCCCGCGTCGGCCGCCGTGTGGACGACGTGTTCCATGCTGGCCAGGCCCATCGAGGTGCGGTCCACGTCGCCTGCGTGGTTGCCGGCGTCGATGCGGGGTGCGTAGAAGTCGATGAAGTGGCTCATGCCCGCGAAGTTCTCGGCGGCGTAAGGGGCGATCTCCGCCGCCGTGATGCCGTGTGCGGCGGCCACGGCGACGGTCTGCCAGTAGGCGATCATCGCCGGCCAGAAGATGACCATGTTGAGCTGGTACATCAGCGCGGCCAGGCCCGGGTCCTCGCCTCGGTAGTCCGACTTGCCGGTGATGACTTCGAGCGCGGCGCGGTGCGTGTCGTACGCCTCGCGCGGGCCGCTGTAGAACGTCGACGCGTCCGGGGTGCCGATCAGGGGCGGCGGTGACAGGACGCCGCCGGTGAGGTGCGTCCCGCCGTGCTCCGTCACCCAGCGGGCGCCCGCCCGCGCCTTCTCCGGAGTGTCCGAGCTGAGGTTCACGAACACCCGGCCCGCGACGGCGTCCTTGGCCTGATCGATTACGCCGTACATCGCGTCGTAGTCGATCAGGCTGAGGATCACCAACTCATTGGCGGAGATGGCCTGTTCGGGGGTCTCGGCGAGGGTGGCGCCACGCTCTACGAGGGCGTCGGCGCGGGACGGGGTGCGGTTCCAGAGGGTGACGCGGTAGCCGCGGTCGAGGTAGGCGGCGGCCATGGCCTGGCCCATGGGGCCAAGACCGATGACGGTTACGGAGTGTGCGGTGGAAGGCATTAGTCGACTCCATGTAGTTACTAGAACGATCGCTCTATCTAGCGCGTGGGGAAAACGTAGCATGCGGCTAGAACGAACGCTCTACTTAATGGTGGGTAAGGTGAGGCCATGTCCCCCATGCCCCAGAGCAGCTCGGCCCTCAGCACCCGCGACCGGATCGTGTCCGTCTCCGCACGCCTCATCCAGCGGCAGGGCTATGTGGGCACCGGCATCAAGCAGATCGCCAAGGAGGCGGAGGCGACGCTCGGCTCCGTGTACCACTTCTTCCCCGGCGGCAAGGAAGCCGTCGCGGTGGCCGCGATCAAGTACAGCGACGAGGAGTTCGCGGCGGTGCTGCGGGACGCGCTGGCGCGCGAGGCGGACCCGGCGGCGGCGATCGAGGCCTGTGCGGTCGAACTGGCGGTGGGGCTGCGGGAGTCGGGTTGGGTGGACGGCTGCCCCGTCACGGCCGCCGCCCTGGAGACGCTCGGCACGGACTCGGAGATCCAGCAGGTGTGCGCGGCCGCGCTGCGGGGGTGGGAGGCCATCGTCGAGGAGAAGCTCCTCGGGGCGGGCTTCGCGGCGGCGGACGCCCGGGAAGTGGCGACCACGGTGATCAGTGCCCTGGAGGGCGCGGAGGTGACGGCACAGGTCGCCCGCAGCCAGGAGCCGCTGCGGGCGGCGGGGCGGCAGTTGGCCCGGCTTGTGGGGTCTTACGGGGGGTGAGGCGCGCCGCCCGGTTTCAGTAGGCGGTCAGGCGGGGCCATACGTCCGGGGCCGTGAGGACGTCGAGGGTGCTGGGGTCGGCGTGCAGCAGGGCCGGGAGCGCGGTGATCCAGTCGCTGTGGTGGACGGCCAGGGCGGCGGCCTTGGTTGCCTGGTCAGGGGGTAGGGCGAGGGCCAGCGCGGAGCAGGCCGTTGCGGTGGCTCGGGGGGACGAGGGGCAGGACAGGGCGAGGGCTTCGGCCCGGACGGTTTCGCCGGACTCGGCGAGGGCTTCGACCAGGCCGGAAAGAGCGCTGCCTTCGTCATCGACCACGTTCCGATGGTCGCGTACGTAGGCTTCGGCGCGGTCGCTGTGGCCGGTGGCGACCATGGCCCGTGTCAGCCGCGCGAACTCGTCGTAGGACTCGTACGAGCCGATGAGCTCGGCCAGGTCCAGCATGTCGGTCGTGGTCTCGTGGTCGGCGAGGGCGTGCGCGGCACGGGCGATGGCCGCGTACGCGTCGCAGCTTGCCGGGGGCGTTCTGTCCGCCCTCGCCGTCGCCATGAGTTCTTCGTGAAGGTCCAGGGCCCACTCCATCTGGTCGTCCAGCGCGAGGCCTTCGACGATCTCGGCCAGCGCCTCCAGACGGAGATTCGCGTCGGACGTGTCGCTCCAGGGCAGGGCGAGTGCGAGGTCGAACTGCCCCTTCCGGGAGTGGTACTTGGCCAGCTCGCAGTGGGCGCGATCTCGGTTCAGCTCTTTGGCGAGACCGGGGACCAGCGCCTGGGCGAGACGCGGCTGTCCCAGAGCCGCCAACTGCCGGATGACGGCCAGCAGCGGGTGGTCCGTGTCGCTCCTGCGCAGGGCGGGGGGCGTCGTCCCGAGCGCCCGCTCGACCTGACCGGCGGCCGTCAGCGCCTGGGCCACGGCGGCGTACTGGACGCTGATGCGAGGAGACAGGAGCGGGGCGGTGAGTAGGGGCGGCAGCCTCTCCTCGACGCCGTGGAGGAGAGCAAGCGCCTGTTCGCCGTGACCCGCCACGGCGAGGGTGGTGGCCACGGTGGCCCGTTCGCGGAGTTCGCCGAGCAAGGGAGCGGCGTCGCGGTAGCCGGACTCGGCCTGAGTGAGGACCGCTTCGGCCTCCTCGGCGCGGCCCTCGGTCGCGAGGTCCCGTGCGACCGCGGCAAGACCCACGGCCCGCCAGGTCCATTCGGGGATGGTGCCCGCCAGGCTCCGCGCGGCGTCGGGCCGCCCGACGGCGAGCAGGACCTTGCACTGCCAGGCCAGCTCCACCGGCTCCGGGGCGGCTCCGTCCAAGGGTTCGGCCAGATCGAGCGCGAGGCCGTGCTGACCGGCGGCGGCCAGGGCCAGGGCCACGGAGCCGAGGGTCTCGCGCTTGACGATGAGCCGGCGGGCCGTGCGTACGGCGTCTTCGTGACGTTCCTGGTCTATCAGGGCCTGGCAGAGGCCTTGGACCAGCATGCCGCCGAACGCACCGGGTGCCGAGTCCTCGATCAGCCGCAGGGCGCGCTCCCATTGCCCGGCTCGGGCCATGGCTACGGCCACGGCGATCCACGCGCGGTCATAGGGAGTGGAGGAGCGGACCAGGGCCTCGGCGTCGGCGTAGTGGCGCGTGGCGATCAGGACCCGGCAGACGCCCTGCAGATCCGGGACGGCCTGGTCGGAAAGTTGTGCGCGGGCGGCGGCAGTGATGACGGTGCCATCCGCGGTGCCGGCCGGCAGCGCGAGCGCCAGCGCGCCCTTGACGTCCCGGCGCTCGGCGAGCACCAGGGCGATCTCCATACGGGCGGAGAGTTCGGCGAGCCCCATCTCGCGCCAGCCGGGCGGAGCCCCGTCCCCGAGCCCCTCGGCGAATGCCAGGCCACGGCTGTACTCGCCCAGCTCCGCGTACGCCCTGGCGATCTTCCGCAGCGCGGCGACGGAGGGGAGGTGGGGCTCGCCTTCGCGCGCCACCGCATCCGCCTTGCGGAAGATCTGGTGGGCCCGCTTCCGTGCACCGCCCTTTGCCGCGGCGACGGCCGCCGTGAGCAGCCCCAGCGCACATACATGGCGATTCTGGATCGCATCGGCGAACTTCTCGGCCAGGTCATGCCCGCCGCGTTCCGCCAGTGCGGCCGTGACCGGCTGAACAATGCTCTCCAGTACGGCGTCCGAGTCGATCGTGGCTGTGAGGGCCGCCGCATGCTCCACCTCGCCCCAGGCCAGCCATGTCTCCACGACAGCCGTGAAATGCCACGGTTCGGCGACCTGCGATCCGGTCCCCTTCCGCTGCGGCCCCGGCCGGCGGATCGCGGCCTCCGCACGCCGCAGCATCTCGGCGGCACGCTCCCCGTCTCCCCGTCCGCGCAACGCCTTGGCGACCCCGATCAGGGCGTGGACCTGATCCGCGAGCCCCGGAATGCTGCGCGCGAGCGCCTCGGCACGATCCGCGTACCCCAACGCGGCCCACGCCTCCGGAAGTTCGCCCGGGATCCCCGCGTTGCGCCGCCGCAGGATGTCCCGCTGCAGGGCAAGCCGCACCACGTCCGCCAGCGGTTGCCCACCCCCCTCCACGATGGCCTCCTCGCCCGCGCGGATCTCCGCGAGCGTGGCCACATCGCCGCCCGTGTCGCCGTACAGCCGCTCGTGCCGGGCCGGGTCCGTGGCGAGGGCGACGAGGCGGGGGACGTCCCCGTGCTCCCGCAGCATCGCGAAGTAGCCGCGCAGCAGATAGGGCGGCGTCTCCGGGGGCCACCCGCGCTCTCGGTACTCGTCGGCCCACCTGTGCAGCCGCTCCCGGTACCCCTTGAGCGCCGCCTCGCCGATCAACTTCCCTGCCTGGAGGTGCAGTTCCTGGTGGGCGAGGAGGCAGGCCCCCTCACGCACCTCAAAGGTGCGGCCCGATGCCGTACGCAGCATCTCCTGGAGTTGAAAGGGCACGGAGCCGGTCAGATGCGCGAGGTCGTCGATGCTCAGCCCGCCGCCGGCCGCGGTGAGCAGCCCCAACGCATCGAGGTGATGACCACCGGCCCGAAAGAGCCGCCCCAGCTCCTGCTCGGCCCGGCTACGTACGGTCCCGGCCCACGATGAGGGCTCCAACTGACGTACGACACCAGCCATACGCAGCGGATGATCGTCCGGTACATCCCCTGGTACCGGCGGATTCGGCCGCCCCGCGACGACAACCCGAAGCTCCTCGTGCGGAACCCGCGCCACCAGCCCCGCCACGCTATGGGCGTCGGGCCCGTCCGTGACGCCCCGGTCCTCGTCGAGCCCGTCCACGATCAGCACGAGCCGCTCGCCCCGCCCCCGGCACTCCCTCGCGGCCCGCCCGAAGAGCCGCAGCAGATGTGCCTCCCGGGTGGCCTCCGTCAGCTGTGGCGGTACGGGCTCGCCCACCAGTTCGGCCAGTTGTTCAAGCACGACCTCCACAAAGGCGCCCCGGTCGTTCTGAGCGGCCAGCCGTGCGGTGATGAAGAACGGTACGACGCGGACGCCCTCCGGCGGATGCAGCGCGAACCACGCCAGGAGTGCGCTTTTCCCGGCCCAGGGACCGGCCCGCCACCAGGCGAAGGGGCGCTCGCCCGTGCCCTTGCAGAAGGCGGCAAGCTCCTCCAACTCAGTCTCACGATCGTGAAGTTGGGTGGGGGCGATGTTCCGTACGTGCTCCCAGTACGCGGAGTGCGCGGGCTGCTGCCGTGGTCCGGCGGAGTCGCCGTAGATGGTGACCGGCCCGTTGAAGTCCCGCCCTTGGACGACGATGCCTTGCCGCCCGCCGGAGACGGAGTTCTCGACATCGCCGAGCTCACCGGCATCACGGGCGCCGCTCACAAGTCCTCCCAGTCCACGGGGCGTTGGTGGGACCAGGGTAAGTCGGGTGGGCCGCCAAGAGGGCGGGCACACCCCGCCCATTACTTGCTTGTGCAAGCAGATACCGTCACCGCATGAGTGGACGCATACCGGCGGATACGGGCGACGCCGACAAGTTCGTGAGTGACGACGAGGACGACCGGTGGTGCATGGCCGTCCGGCTTCTGGGGCGTATCGAGCGGCAGTTGGACGTCACCCTGCAGCGGCGCCACGGCCTCCCGCTGTCCGACTATCGCGCCCTGTGCGCCCTCGGCAAGGCCGATTCCAGTGGCTGCATGCGCATGGGGGAACTGGCCGACCGCATCGGCCTGAAGGACAGCACCGTGACCCGGCTCCTCGCCCGCCTGGAGGCGCAGGACCTCGCGGAGCGCGTGGCCGGGCGGGGCGACGGGCGGGCCGTGAGTGCGGCGCTCACCGAGGCGGGGCGGGCACGGTACGCCGAGGCCACGCCCACCTACCGGGCCGCGCTCGCCACCGAGTTGGACGCGGCCCGCCGCAATGTCCACCTAGCAGATCTCGCCACCTGGATACGAGGGAGCTTCGCGTGACGGAACCCAGTGCGACGACGACAACGACCAAGGCCATCACGCATTACGAGACGCTGCTGGCCGAGCACTTCTCCTGGATGCTCGGCGGCGACATCCCGGCGGCGGCCGCCCAGCAGACCGAGCTGCTCCGCGGCCTCGGGGTCACCCCGGCCGGGAACGGGGCAACCGCCGTGGACCTGGGCTGCGGCCCCGGCACGCAGAGCCTGGCCTTGGCGGCGCTCGGGTTCGACCCGGTCATGGCCGTGGACACCAGTGCGGAGCTGCTGGCTGAACTGGCCGCGCACGTAAAGGAATCGGGCGCCGGAGTCCGCCCCGTCCACGCCGATCTACGCACCGCTCTGCGGGAATTCACCGAGCCGGGCACGGTATCGGCGGTCGTCTGCATGGGCGACACCCTCACGCACCTCCCGACCCGGGCCGACGTGACCGCGCTGCTCGCCGACGCGGCCGTAGCGCTCACCGAGGGCGGCCACCTGGTGATCACCTACCGCGACCTCACCGCACCGCTGCACGGCACGGACCGCTTCTTCCCGGTCCGCGCGACCGAGGACAAGCTCCTGACCTGCCTCGTCGAGTACGCGGACGAGGAGACCGCCACGGTCCACGATCTGCTGCACACGCGAGAGGGCGGGACTTGGCAACTACGAACCGGCAGCTACCCCAAGCTGCGGATCGCGACGCAGTGGCTGGAGTCCCACTGCCACGAGGCCGGCCTCACCGTACGGAGCAGCGAGATGGGCCAGCGGGGGATGCGGGTGCTGCACGCGGTGCGAGGTGGTGACTGAGGGGCTATCGCTCGGTTGCCTTGAGGGCGCGGAGGAGATGGGCCAAGGCTGCGGTGGCGGGGATGAGTTCGGTGGCGGGGTCGTCGCTTTCGCGGAGGTGGATGTGGTTGCTGGTGCTGGCCAGTTCGACGCAGTTGTTGCCGTCCCCGCCGCCGGAGAATGACGACTTCTGCCAGGTCTTGAGGGCGGTCATGGCTTGCCTCACAGTTCCTTCGCCAACTGGTGGATGAGGTCCCGCGAACGACCGGGCTCGAGGGATCCCTCTTTCACCTTACGGAAGAGCGTTCGAAAGTGGTCCAGTTGGGCCTCGGAATCGATGAACGCGGCGCCGTACGGAGCGTCTCGCAATACGGTGTCGAGCCGGGGAATGGGCCCGCCCACATGCATCATGGCGCTGCCGGCGCCCGCGAAGCCATCCAGGTCGAACGGGATGACACGCACCGTCACGCGCTGCGCCTCTGACAGTTCGAGGATCTGCCCAAGCTGGGTTCGTGATGCCCTGCGGTCGCTGACCCTGATGCGCAGGGCGGACTCATGGATGACCGCCTCATACTCGACGGGGTCGTCTCCTTCGAGGATTGCGCGGCGCTTCATTCGGTGGTCGATGCGTGGCTCAAGTTCGCTGACCGGAAACTCGGGATTGGTGTACGCGAAGACGGAGCGCGCGTAGTCCTCGGTCTGCAACAGCCCAGGAACGTGCAGGAGTTCCACGTCACGCCGGAACGTCGCATGGTGCTCCAGCTCGGCCAGATCCAAGAATGAAGCGGGCAGGACCCCTCGATAGTCCTCCCACCAGCCGCGCGTACGGTCGTTGGCCGTGATCACCAGCGCATCGATCAAGGCATCGTTGGCGCAGGCGTAGTGGGCGGCGAGCCGTCGCACCCGCTCCTCGCTCACGCCCGCGACGCCGGACTCGATCTGACTCATCTGCGCGGAGTCGGTGCCGATCAGGGAAGCGCTCTCCCGGGCCTTGAGGCCTGCTGCCTCCCGTAGCTTGCACAACTCAGTGCCCAGACGTGCTTGCCGCGCAGTCGGCTGTCGTCTCCTCGGCATTGGTTGCTCCTTGCCTCAACTCCCGTGGAACGGTGACCCGTTCGGGGGTCAGGCTACGGCAAGAGCTTGCGAGGGCCCAACGTTGGACCCTACTGTCAGTGATGCGTCGCAAACGCTGCGAGACCGGGACCCCGGAAGCGCACCACCCCGTCATGCCGTGACGGCGGTGACATGCCACCGCCCTGCACCCGCCGCGTCCCGCCAACTCCCTCACGCTCCACCGCCTGTCCCAACTCACGGACCTGGCCGAGCTGTTGGCGACGGAGCTCGTATCCAATGCCGTACGCCACACCAACGGCCCCGCCACTCTCCGCCTCCGCTACTCCGACGGAGTCCTCTGCATCGGGGTGTGGGACGCCGACCCCACGCCACCGGCCCCGCCCCTGCGCACCGCCGACGTGGACGCCGAGCAGGGGCGGGGCCTGGATCTCGTACGGGCCTGCGCCGACGGCTGGGGCTGGTACCCGGTGGCCACGGACTCCGGCAAGTACGTCTGGTGCGAACTTTGCGCCGCGTAAGTCGTTGATCACGCCGAAAAGGAAGGAGAACCGATGGTCAGCCCGTCACACGAAGCACTGCACCGGATCTTCCAGAAGGACGCCGGTCTGCTGGTCCGATCTCTCCAACGTCTGTTCCACATTCCGTTTCCGGAGCCCCGGGAAATCATGGCCCTTGATGTGGACCTCACGGAGATCGAACCGATCGAGCGCCGCTGCGACACCCTGTTAAGGGTGGACACCGATGACGGCAACTTTCTCTTCGTCATCGAGTCGCAGGGCAGGAAGGACGAGGCCAAGCACGGGAGTTGGGCCTACTACCTCTCGTATCTCTACGAGAAGTACCACTGCGAGCCGGTGCTGATCGTCGTGACCCAGAGCGCGGCAACGGCCCGCTGGGCCGCGAAGCCCATCCAGTTCGGGCTGCCGGGTTGGCCTTCGCTCACCGTGCGTCCACTGGTCCTGGGACCGGAGAACGTGCCGGTGATCGCGGACCGCCA
The DNA here is from genome assembly GCF_042740015.1 of Streptomyces sp. NPDC059037. Classification (NCBI taxonomy): domain Bacteria; kingdom Bacillati; phylum Actinomycetota; class Actinomycetes; order Kitasatosporales; family Streptomycetaceae; genus Streptomyces; species Streptomyces sp. NPDC059037. The sequence goes on along the minus strand of NZ_JBHYIG010000086.1, from coordinate 15,530 downwards.
TGAGGCCGAGCGCGATGTCCCCCTTGCGGTGTTCTCGGCGATTACGCATGGAAGAGGGCCGGGTGCCGCCGCCATACTGGGAGGACTGGCTGAGGCTTTGAAGACCATCGACCCCGAGGCGGCGGGTTCGTTCGCACAGCTCACCCGGTCCGGTCTGGTGGACCCCCGGGCGAAGGAGATCTGGGAGGAACTGATGACGGCGACAAAGTACTTCTTCGACCACCGGTTCGCGGAGGAAGCACGGGAAGAGGGTCGGGAACAGGGTCGGGAAGAGGTCAGGGCGCTGTTGGCCGAGGAGCGGGCCAAGAGCATCCTCCGCACCGTCGACTTGCGCGGCATCGAGCTGTCGGAAGAGGACCGGGAGCGCGTGCGGTCCTGTGATGACCTGGACCGGCTGGCGGTGTGGCTCGACCGTTCCTACGAGGTGACCGACGTGGCCGACCTCTTCGGTGCCGTCGACGGCGACGAAGCCTGACGGCTGGTTGGCGTTAGGCGAAAGTCCCGGCGGCACACCGCATTTCATGGGGCGCCGGCGGGACTTTGGAAGCTGTTTCAACTGGCGAGTCGGCGGTGGCGGATGAGGGTGCAGGCGATGCTGGTGAAGGCAAGGAAACGGTCGGCTTCGCGCTCGTAGCGGCGGTGCAACCGGCGGCAACCGGCGAGCCACGCCATGGTGCGCTCGACATGGTGCGCTCGACGGGGTTCGGACCTGTCAGTTTCCCCCCTTCATGGCCCGCATGCTCATCGAGTCGATCGCGCACCGCGACCAGTCCAGAACTCCGCGCGACCCGAGTTCGTCCAGAACCAGGCGGTGGAATTCGGCCCAGATCCGTGTTCGTCTCCATTCGGTGAAGCGTCGGGGATCTGTTTGTCCAGAGGGTCCGAAACCCGGCGGCAACTGCCGCCACGTACAGCGGTTGGATCGGCGGCGTCATCAACATCGAAGTGGAAGAAGAGGACGAGCCATCTGGTCAGCTACGCGGGCTCTCCTCGCCCCGGTGCTGTAGCCGGAAACCGGCGGAGAGCCGGCAGGCGGCCGATGAGTCTCCACGAGTTGCATTGAGGATCGGCTGAACGGTCGCCGCTGGAAGGAAGCCCCTCGCGGTGTTCGACCGACGAGCGGCCGGACCTCGCACGACCGCCCTGCCAAGGCCCCTGCTCAGTCAGTCCCTTCAAAGGAACTGCACCAACTCCCGTTTGTTTCCTGTCTAGTTGGTCAATTACCGTACAGCGTATGTTTTTTCTGAAGCCAGGCGGTCGCCGTCGGGGGCGGAGTGCAGCGGTGCTGGTCGCGCTGTCTTCGTTGGCGGCATTGTTATCGGGCACTCAACTGGCGCTCGCCGACCGGAAGGTGACGCCCGTCGCGGACGCGGGTAAACCGTTCCAGAGCAGGGAGCCGTCCGGCTTCGTCCTCCACCCGCGGGAGATACCGGGTGTGGACGAGGGGCAGACGGCGCGGTCGGTGATCGAGGGGGCCGAGGCGTCGGGTGCCGTCACGCGAGTCTCCCCGCTGAGCGTCGCCCAGTCGAAGCAGCACGTCGGACGGTCCCTGTGTCACACGACCGGCATCAACGGCACGTTCAAGTACAACGGGTTCTGCTGGGACGAGACGGATGACAAGACCAGCGCCTATGCCAGGGGCTGGCATCCGCAGGGCTTCACCGCCTCGCACGACGCGGACGCGAGCGGCACGGTCGACGGCCACCACCTGTACATGGCGAGCTGGTACTACGGCGTAGGGAGCGGCGACAACGACCGTGCCAAGAAGGCCCGTATCTCCATCCTCAACTCGACCGGCAAGGAGCGGACTTACGGGCACGTCCTGCTCGTCAGGCCCACCGGCAGCCGGGCCAAGCCCAATTTCACGACGGTCGACGACGTCCACGCCGACGCCATGGTCTGGTACGGGAACAGGCTGTTCGTGGCCAACGGCGGCGAACTGCAGGTCTACGACCTCAGCCACCTGTGGAAGGTGAACACCATCACCAACTGGTCGGGCATCGACGGCGGCACGTCCGCGGCCGAGCACCACCAGTGGGCCCTGCCCATGGTCGCCCGCTACTCGAACCGCACCAAGGCCGAGCAGGACGGGGCTCCGGAGGACAAGCGCTCCAACATGAACTGCGACGGAGCCGTCGCCTGCCTGAACTCCATGAGTCTGGACCGCAGCACGTCGCCGCCCAGCTTGATCTCCGGACGCTACGGGAACGCCGAACGCACCGCCCCCGTGGACGTGATCCGCTGGCCGCTCGAACGTCTCGGGGAAGGCGGCACGTCCTCCGTCAAGGCGACGGCCGCCTACAGCGCTCCCGTCCACGGCCTGCAGGGCGTGGCCACGGATGGCGATTACTTCTACATGTCGGCCATGTGCGACACGGGGTACAGGAAGGTCACCGACCCCACGAACGAGGATGCCTACTACTGCATCTGGCAGGCCAAGCCGAACGGCAAGGTGTCGATCCTCACTCGCACGTCGCCCCTCACCCAGAACCTGTCCTACGCGCACTCCTCGGGGCGCCTGTGGGGCATGAACGAGAAGACCGGCCGGCGCGTCGTCTTCTCCCTGCAGCCGCGGCGGGGCGACAACTACCAGTTCCTGTACAACGACTACAGCAAGCTGTGCGCGGGCGTCGGCAGCAGGACCGACGACAGCAAGCCGGTCATCCAGTGGGGCTGCAACAACGTGGAGGACGAGCGCTGGAAGCTGGAGAAGAGCGACGAGCGCTGGGTGTTGGAGAAGACCAAGGACAACAACGGCAACCCCGCCTACGTCATCCAGAACACGTACTCCGGCAAGTGCATCGGCACCGGCAACAGCCTCGCCAACGGCGAGGGCGTGATCCAGTACGCCTGCAACGGCGCGGTTGACGAGAAGTGGTGGTACAACCAGGACACCCACGAGCTGCGGAACGTGTACTCGGGCAAGTGCCTGGCCCTGGGCTCCGCCGCGACGAAGGGCAGCCAGCTCATCCAGTGGACCTGCAACGGAGCGAAGGACGAGCGCTGGAGCATCTCCAGGACCGCCCCCAAGGCGTGACCTGAACACCCGTCTCGCCGAACCGTAGCTCCTGTCGGCGATTTCGCCTTGGACAAGGCCCGTTGAGGGTGACCCCGCGTCACTCCCGGCGGGCCTTGCGCGTATCCGCCCGTCCTGGGAGTGGTCGTGTGGATGTGCATTGGTATGTACCAATGACGTAGGGTCCGGGACGCCCTGCGGCGCATAGCCGTCGTACGGCCATGTATCCCAACCAAAGCGAAAGAACCGAGTGAATCAGCGTATACGTACCGCCGTGCGCACTGCCGCGCTCGGCGTTGCGGCGACAGCCGTACTGCTCAGCTCGCCCGGCGTGGCATCGGCAGCCCCCGCGGACCCCGCACCCGTGGAGTCGGCGCCGGCGGCGCCGGAATCCCCGTCCGTGACTCCGGAGCCCACGAGGACACCGGAAGCCACCGGGGCCCCGAAGGCCACCAAGTCCCCGGAATCCACCGGGACTCCGGATGCCGTGCGCTCCAAAGAGGATGAAGCGGAGGAAGAGGACACCGGGAAGACCCCTGGGCCGGCCGCGGCCAAGAGCCCCGACGACGACCTGAAGGCCACCGCGGAGGAGATCGCGGAGGCCAGGGCCGCCGAGGCGTACTGGACCCCGGAGCGCATCGCGAAGGCCGTACCCGCCAATCCCGACAAGGGAGTTGACGGGGCGGGCCCGGGCGGGACGGTGACGCCGGGCGACATGCTGCGCTCCCCCTCCCACGTGGACGACAAGGGCGTCGCCACCGCCGGTGTCTTCCTCATCAACCAGGACGACGACCCGCAGTCGGACCCGGGCAGGCGGGACCAGTTCTGCTCCGCATCGTCGGTGGCCTCGCCCAACAAGTCCCTGGTGATCACCGCCGCGCACTGCCTCAACGACAACGACCGGTTCCGCAACCTCGCCTTCGCGCCGGGCTGGAAGGCGGACCCGAAGAACAAGGGCAGGGGCATCGCCCCGTACGGCATCTTCCCGATCAAGAAGGGGAAGATCTGGATCGACGGCCGCTACCTCTCCCAGGGCCCGTCGAAGGCCGATGACCTCGACTTCGCGTTCCTGAGGACGGGGCCGAACTCCAAGGGCCAGTTCCTGGAGAACGCGACGGGGATGGGCAATGAGCTCACCACGCTCCCCGCGTCCGGGAACCTGAAGCAGAAGAACGTCACCCTGATCGGCTTCCCCGGCAGCTCCAAGTCGCCGCGCGTGTGCCCCTCGACGTCCACCAAGGCGTACGCGGGCCGCTTCCTGGAGATCGCGTGCGACGGGTTCGCGCCCGGTGTCTCCGGGGGTCCCTTCCTGCGGAACTTCGATGGCAAGCGGGGAGACGTCATCGGCGTCATCGGCGGGTACAAGACCGGCGGCAAGCTGGACAACGTCTCCTACTCCTCGCAGTTCGACGCCGATGTCGTACGCCTCTACAACCAGGCCGTGAACGACTACGAGCCGGACAAGCCGTCCGGCAGCGAGGGCATGGGGGACGCGGGGCTCTGGCGCCATGCCACCGCCGCCGCCACCGGCCAGTTCCACACCTCGTCGCAGCGGACGAAGGACGGCGACCTCATAGTGAAGTGGTCCGACGGGGAGATGACCCTCTACCCGGGCGACCAGTCCCAGGGCTTCTACAGCGGGTGCCAGAAGGGCCAGCCGTGCGAGACGCGCCTGGCGAAGCCGAACAAGATGTGGGCCGACTACGCCGAGGTCGTCACCGCCGGCGACTACACGGGCTCCAACGCGTACGACCTGATGGTCAAGTGGGTCGACGGCGAGGTCACGATCTACAAGGACATCGACGAGAACACGCGGCTGCCCACCTCCACCTCCGAGCACCCGGCGAACGAGATCAAGATCGCCGAAGCGGGTTCGACGTGGAAGTACGCGAAGGGCATCGCGACGGGCAAGTACGGCGGCAACCAGTGGGCCGACGACCTGGTGGTGCGCTGGGTGGACGGCGAGGTGACCAAGTACACCAACGTCGACGGCGGCGGCTTCCACGCCGAGAAGCAGCTGCTCGCCCCGAACGCCCTCTGGAAGCAGCACGCCGACGTCATCGCGGGCGGCGACTTCGACGGGTCGGTCAACTCCGATTTCGACCTCTTCGTGCGCTGGTCGGACGGTGAACTCACCATCTACGAGGACGTCGGCGCCAAGGGGCTCGGCAAGGAGAACCAGCTCAAGGGCCCCAACGGAACGTGGAAGCACGCGCGCGTGATCGCTCCCGGCGAGTTCGGCGGGAACCTCTGGGAGGACGACGTCTTCGTGCGCTGGTCCGACGGCGAGGTGTCCGTGTACGGCAACACCCAGGCCGACGCGTTGGGGCGCGAGTACCAGCTCGTTCCCCCCGGATAGGGTCGTTTCATGCGCATACGTGACGTCCTTCCCCTCTGTGCCGCGGTGACCGCCGCGTCCTTCCTGGTCGTCGGCTGTGCCGATGGGCGGGGGGACGGGGGCGGGCCGGGGGAGAAGAGCGCATCGCCGCGGTCGTCCGAGTCGCCGGCCGCCTCGCCGACTCCGTCCGGCGACGATCGGACCTGGGAGCCGGACGACGCGCTGCGGCGTGCGGACCGGGCCCTGGACGCCTACGCCGACGACGGCACGGACGCGGAGCTCGTCGACTCCGGTACCGCGTACGTCGGTTCGGGCCTGGACAAGACCTTCAAGGCCCCCGGCGACCGGGCGTACCGGCTCGACATCACCTGTGACACGGCCGGGACCGATGAACTCACCCTGACGCTGTCCCGGGACGGCGCGGAGCAGGCCTACGGAGTGGGGTGCGGGGACCGCGAGGCGGACCAGTTCAACATTCCGCCGGGCACACCCTTCAAAGCCGGCGTCGACCCCGTGAAGGACGGCACCGGCTTGATCTCGTGGCGTCTGAACAGCATCGCCCCGGCCGATGTGGACGGGTGCGACGACGACATCGACGGGTGTGAGGACTGAGGCAGGACGAGTGAGCAGCACGAGTGAGGGGGGGGGGGGGGCGGCGGCGCGGCGGGGGCCGCCCGCACCCCCGATCTAGACCGCGCCCCGCGCCGCCGGCGCCCCGAAGCGATGACACCCCCCGCGCCCCC
>NZ_JBHYIG010000086.1:0-9423 GCF_042740015.1 Streptomyces sp. NPDC059037 | reverse complement strand
CCCCACCGCGGGGCCGCCCCCGGGGGGGCCCGGGGGCCCGCGGGGTCCCCCCCCGGGGGGCGGCCCGCCCACGGTGTGGGGGGGGGGCCCCTCACTCACGTACGGGAAGGGACGAGGCCTGGGCCTACGCGTCCTTCTTCGGCTCCTCCAGGCGCGGGAACAGCACCGCGCCCTTCGTCACCGTCGCGCCCGCGGGGAGCGTGCCCCAGGTGGCGGCGGTCTGGACGTCCTGGTCGGCGAGGGCGCCCAGGAGGGGCTCCGCGCCGAGGGAGTCCCAGAGCTTCTGGGAGGTGTCCGGCATGATCGGGTTCAGCAGGACCGCCACGGCGCGGAGCGACTCGGCGGCCGTGTAGAGGATGGTCGCGAGGCGGGCCTTGCCCTCCTCGGAATCGTCCTTGGCGACCTTCCACGGCTCCTGCTCCGTGATGTAGCCGTTGACCTGCTTCACGAAGTCGAAGATCGCCAGGATGCCGCCCTGGAAGTCCAGGTCGTCGCCGATCTTGCGGTCGGCCTCGGAGACAGCCTTCGCCAGGCCCTCCTGGACCGCCTTCTCGGCGTCACCGGAGGCCGTGGCCTCCGGCAGCGCGCCGCCGAAGTACTTGCCGACCATCGCCGCGACGCGGGACGCCAGGTTTCCGTAGTCGTTCGCCAGCTCGCTGGTGTAGCGGGCCGTGAAGTCCTCCCACGAGAACGAGCCGTCGCTGCCGAAGGCGATCGCGCGCAGGAAGTACCAGCGGTAGGCGTCCACGCCGAAGTGGGAGGTCAGGTCCTGCGGCTTGATGCCCGTCAGGTTCGACTTCGACATCTTCTCGCCGCCGACCATCAGCCAGCCGTTCGCGGCCACGCGACCCGGTACCGGGAGGCCCTGCGCCAGCAGCATCGCGGGCCAGATCACCGCGTGGAAGCGGAGGATGTCCTTGCCGACGAGGTGGACGTTGGCCGGGAAGGTCTCGTCGAACTTGTTCTGGTTCGCGCCGTAGCCGACCGCCGTCGCGTAGTTCAGGAGCGCGTCGATCCACACGTAGATCACGTGCTTGTCGTCCCACGGGACCTTGACGCCCCAGTCGAACGTCGAGCGGGAGATCGAGAGGTCCTGCAGGCCCTGGCGCACGAAGTTCACCACTTCGTTGCGGGCCGACTCCGGCTGGATGAAGCCGGGGTTCGCCGCGTAGAGCTCGAGGAGCTTGGGGCCGTACTCGCTGAGCTTGAAGAAGTAGTTCTCCTCCTTGAGGAGCTCCACCGGCTTCTTGTGGATGGGGCAGAGCTTCTGCCCTTCGTACTCGCCCTCGCCGTCGATCAGGTCGCCGGGGAGCTTGTACTCCTCACAGCCCACGCAGTACGGGCCCTCATAGCCGCCCTTGTAGATCTCGCCCTTGTCGAAGAGATCCTGGACGAACTCCTGCACGCGGTCCGTGTGACGCTTCTCCGTCGTGCGGATGAAGTCGTCGTTCGCGATGTTCAGGTGCTCCCAGAGGGGCTTCCAGGCCTCGGTGACGAGCTTGTCGCACCACTCCTGGGGGGTGACTCCGTTCGCCTCGGCCGTGCGCATGATCTTCTGACCGTGCTCGTCCGTGCCGGTGAGGTACCACACCTTCTCGCCGCGCTGACGGTGCCAGCGCGTGAGCACGTCCCCTGCAACGGTCGTGTAGGCGTGGCCCAGGTGAGGAGCGTCGTTTACGTAGTAGATGGGGGTCGAGACGTAGAACGCCTTCGCGTTCTCGTCCGCTCCCTGCTTCTCGGATCCAGTGGCCGCCATGGTCGAAATCCTAACGGCCGGATGGAGATCGACTCACATCGATTCCAGGGGGTGGACCCGGGGCTTCCGGTGCCACCCCCTGGTCGACGTGCGGTGGTGGGTCCTGCGGCTACGGGCGCCAGGCCGCGAGGAGGCCCTCGTACAGCTCCTTGTCCGTGAGCTCCTTGGGCGTGGGGCCCGCGTGGAAGAAGGCGGCGTTGTCCGCCTTCAGCTTGCGGAGGTAGTCGAAGCCCTTTGCGTCGTGGTCGCCGAACGCCACGAACTGGAAGAAGAGGGGGTGCTTGGCCGCGTCGGTGAGGGCCTGGTTCGCGGGGCCCTTGGCGTCGGGGGCGCCGTCCGTCTGGAAGATCACGAGGGCCGGGCCCTGGTGCTCCGACTTCTCGTAGTGGGCGACGACCTCTTCGATGGCGCGGTGGTAGCTGGTGCGGCCCATGTGGCCCGCCGCGGCGTGCAGCTCGTCGATGCGGCCCTCGTGCTCGGGGAGGGTGAGGGTGCCGGTGCCGTCGATGTCCGTGGAGAAGAAGACGACGTGGACCGTGGCTTCGGGGTCCGTGTGGGCGGCCAGGGCGAGGGCCTGTTCGCCCAGGCTCTGGGCGGAGCCGTCCTTGTAGTACGGGCGCATGGATCCGGAGCGGTCGAGGACCAGGTACACCGGGGCGCGGGTCCCCGTGAGGTCCCGCTTCTTCAGGGCGGCGCCGGCAGCCTTGTAGGCGGCGGCCAGTGCCGGGGCCTTGGACTTGATCTTGGCGGGGGTGGTGGCGGGCTTTCCGCTGGCGGGGGCGCCCTGGGTGTCTTCGGCGTCCTGGGGCTCCGCCGGGGTGGCGGGGGCTTCGGGCTCTGCCGCTTCCTCGGCAACCGGGGCTTCGACCTCTGCCGGGGTCACGGGGGCCTCTGCCGCTTCCTCGGCGAGGGCAGCTTCGGGCTGTGCCGGGGTCACAGTCACCTCGGCCACTTCATCGGCAACCGGCGTCTCGGGCTCCGTCTCGGTCACGGGGGCCTCTGCCGCTTCCTCGGCGAGGGCAGCTTCGGGCTGTGCCCACCCGTCCCGCCCAGCGGGACGATTGCCCACAGAAGCAGCGGCGGCGTCGGGCTCGGCCTTGGCTTCGATCACCGGCTCGGGTTCGGTGGTTACAGAAGCAGCGTCGACGACCGGCTCGGGCTCGGTGGTCTCAGAAGCAGCGTCGAGATCGGGCTCCGGCTCCACCTCGGCCTCGGTGGGCGCAACCTCTGCCTCCGGTGCCGGGGAAGCAGCGGGCAGCTCCGCAGTCGTGGGCTCGGGCTCGGTCGACTGCTGGGCCGGGACCGATACGTTGTCGAACGCCGCTGCCACGAGCGCGGCCGCCTCCGACGGAGTCGGCTCGGAGCTGGGGGCCGGTACCGAGACCTTCTGGTCAGGCTGCTCCGGCTCAACCTCACGCTCCGGCGCCGCCGCAGCCTCAGGCTCAGCCGTAGCCCCCTTACGTGACGACCGTCCGAACGCATTCCGCAGGACACTCAGAATGCCCATGGGTGCACCCCTTCGCGTGAGTTGATTCCCGATAACCCCTGGCCAGGGCGGACACGTAAGGTTAGCCGCCACCTTCCGCGATCTTGGCGAGGGTCGCCGTACACCGCCGACATCGTCACCCTTACCACTCGCCCGCACGTCAACTGCCCTATGTGCGCCCCCGGTTCACCTCCCGTTCACCCGGCGTCCGCCGCCCTGCACTCCTCCACCCCTAGCGTCGCCGCGGAAACAAGCCACGCCCACAAAACGGAGGAACCGTGCGCAAGCTGCTGCCGATCATCACCTCGCACCAGGGGAGCGGCGGCCGTTCCGCCATGACCTGCCGTTTCCGCTGCGGTGACGCCTGCTTCCACGAGGTGCCCAACACCAGCGACAACGAGTACGTCGGCGACGTCATAGCCGGCGCGCTCAGCCGCCGCTCGATGATGCGCGCCGCGGCCGTCGTGACGGTCGCCACCGCCGCCGGCGGCGCCGTCATCGCCGGTCCCGCCGCCCCGCAGGCCACCGCGGCCGCGCAGAAACCGTCGTCGCAGAAGAGCAAAACGGGGGCGCGCGGTCTCCGCTTCACGCCCGTCGCGCCCAACACCACCGACGCCGTCACCGTCCCCGACGGCTACGCCCAGAACGTCGTCATCCGCTGGGGCGAGCCCATCCTCCGCGGCGCCCCCGCCTTCGACGCGGACAAGCAGACCGCGAAGGCGCAGGCCGGACAGTTCGGGTACAACAACGACTTCCTCTCCCTGCTGCCGCTGCACCGCGAGCACGGCCGCCAGGTCCTCGTCGCCAACCACGAGTACACGGACGAGATCCTGATGTTCAAGGGGTACGACCCCGAGAAGCCGACCCGCGAGCAGGTCGAGATCGCCTGGGCCGCGCACGGCCTCAGTGTCGTGGTCGTGGAGGAGGAGCGCAGGAGCGGGCAGCTTTCCGCCGTCTCCCGCCACCAGCTCAACCGGCGCCTGACCGCCACCAGCGAGTTCCGCCTCTCCGGCCCCGCCGCCGGCAGCGCGCTCGTCCGTACGAAGGCCGACCCGAAGGGCGTCACCGTCCTCGGCACCCTCAACAACTGCTCGGGCGGCACCACCCCGTGGGGCACCACCCTGCACGGTGAAGAGAACTTCAATCAGTACTTCGCCAACGCAGAGAAGGTGACCGACCCGACCGCCGCTGCGCGCCTCAAGCGGTACGGCGTCATCGGCGCCGCCTCCGAGCGCAAGTGGGAGCGGTACGACGACCGCTTCGACCTCGCCAAGGAGCCCAACGAGGCCAACCGCTTCGGCTGGGTCGTCGAACTCGACCCGTACGACCCGGAGTCGACCCCGCGCAAGCGCACCGCGCTCGGCCGCTTCAAGCACGAGGCAGCGCAGCCCCGGCTCACGGACGACGGCCGCCCCGTCGTCTACATGGGCGACGACGAGAAGTTCGACTACTTCTACAAGTTCGTCAGCAGCAAGCGCGTCGACAAGGGCCGCTCGCGCGCCGCCCACCAGCACAATCTCACCCTCCTCGACGAGGGCACGCTGTACGTCGCCAAGCTGACCGGCGACTCCCCGGCCGCCGAGATCGACGGCACCGGCAAGCTGCCCGCCGACGGCGAGTTCGACGGCAGCGGTACGTGGATCCCGCTCGCCACCGCGGGACCGGGCGGAAAGGCCGTCTCGCACGTCGACGGCATGACCGCCGAAGAGGTGTACGTCTTCACGCGCCTCGCCGGTGACAAGGTCGGGGCCACCAAGATGGACCGTCCCGAGGACATCGAGCCGTCCCCGCACACCGGCAAGGTGTACGTCGCGCTGACGAACAACTCCGACCGCGGCAAGGCGGGCAAGGCCGGCGCGGACGAGGCCAACCCGCGGAACTTGAACAAGCACGGGCAGATCCTTGAGCTGACCGAGCGCCGCAACCGCGCCGATGCGACCACCTTCGCCTGGTCGCTGTTCCTCGTCGCGGGCGACCCGAACGACCCGGCGACGTACTTCGCGGGCTTCCCGAAGGACAAGGTCAGCCCGATCTCCTGCCCGGACAACGTCTCCTTCGACCCGTACGGCAACCTGTGGATCTCGACGGACGGCGCCCAACTCGGCTCGCACGACGGTCTGTTCGGTGTCGCGACCAAGGGCGACCGGCGCGGTGAGCTCAAGCAGTTCCTCACCATGCCGAAGGGCGCGGAGACCTGCGGCCCGATCGTCCAGGACCGCCGCGTGGTCGTCGCCGTGCAGCACCCGGGCGAGATCGACGGGGCGTCGGTCGAGAAGCCCGCGAGCGTCTGGCCCGACGGACCCGGCAAGATCGTCCGTCCGTCGGTGGTCTCGGTGTGGCGCAAGGACGGCTGCGACATCGGCGTCTGAGCGGATCTGATCCAGCCGGATGCAGTACGACGATGGGGGCCCCCCCCACCGCGGGGTGGCCCCCACGACGTAGAACACCCACAGATAAAGAGGTATGGGGTCGGGGGGGGAGCCCGCCGCAGCGGCCCCCCCCCCCCCCCGGCGTTGCCGTGGATGATCAGGCGGTGATCAGGCGGGGTCACCCGTGGAGACCGTGATCTCGATCTTCACGTCGTCCGGAGAGATGTCGGACTCCTCCTTGGGGGACTGCGACATGACCGTGTCCTCCCCGTAGGTGTTCTCGTCCATCTCGCGCTTGTCGTACTGCCAGCCGGCCGCCTGCAGGCACTTCTGAACGGACCGCCAGTCCTTGAACGTGAAGTCAGGGACCTTGATCTTGTTCTCGTCGTTGTACGCCGTGTCGGGCTCGGTGCACTCTTCGGTCTCGATCGTCTGCGTCCGGTCGGGACCGCGGTGGCCCGCCACCGGCGCGTTCGACTTCTTGTCCTTGGGGTCCTTGCCGCCCTCGTCGTCGCCGCCCAGCGACACCGCCGCGATCACGCCGCCGATGGCCAGCAGCGCGACGACGATCGAGCCGACGACCACCGGCATGTTCCGCTTGCCGCCGCCCGAGCCCGAGCCGCCGCCCTGGCCCTGTACGGACGTCTGCGCCGGCTGCGGCGAGACCGTGTACGGAGGCGGGGTCTGCGAGGCCTGCGGTGCGTACGCGTTCGTGGGCGGCGGGGTCTGGTAGCCGGCCTGCTGCGGGTAGCCGTAGCCCGGGGTCACCGGGGCCGGGGTTGCCGGGCCGTACGAACCGGGCTGGTACGGCGTCTGGACGTTGCCGCCCTGCGGCATCGAGGTGTCGACCGGCGGGAAGACCGCGGAGCCGACGCCCGCGCCGCTCGCGGTCTGGGCGCCCGGCACGATGCTCGGCGCCGCCGTCTGGAAGGACTGGGCCACGCGCAGGCACTCGTCGCGCATCGCCTCCGCGGTCGGGAAACGCTCGTTCGGGTTCTTCTTGAGCGCGCGGGCGACGATCGCGTCGAGCGCCGGCGGCAGCGAGCGGTTGATCGAGGACGGAGCGACCGGCTCCTCCTGGACGTGCGCGTACGCGATGGCCAGCGGCGAGTCCGCCTCGAACGGCAGCCGGCCGGTGGTCAGCTGGAAGAGCATGATGCCGACCGAGTACAGGTCGGAGCGGGCGTCGACGCCGCGGCCGAGGGCCTGCTCCGGCGACAGATACTGCGGGGTGCCGACGACCATGCCGGTCTGCGTCATGGAGGTGACGCCGGACTGCATGGCGCGGGCGATGCCGAAGTCCATGACCTTGACGACGTTGCGCTTCGTCATCATCACGTTGCCGGGCTTGATGTCGCGGTGGACCAGGCCCATCTCGTGGCTGATCTCGAGCGCGGCGAGCACATCGGCGGTGATCTTCAGCGCCTGGTCGGTCGGCATCGCGCCGAACTGCGCGACGGACGCGTCGAGGACGGAGCCGAGCGGCTTGCCCTCCACGTACTCCATGACGATGTACGGCATCGTCGCGCCGTCGAGGTCGTCCTCGCCGGTGTCGAAGACCGAGACGATGTTGGTGTGCGTGAGCTTGGCCACCGACTGGGCCTCGCGGCGGAAGCGCTCGCGGAACGACTGCTCGCGGCCGAGCTCGGTGTGCAGCGTCTTGATCGCGACTTGGCGGTCGAGTACGGAGTCGTACGCCAGGTGAACGGAGGCCATGCCGCCTTCACCGAGAAGATCGCGAAGCTGATACCGGCCACCGGCCAGCGAACGCCCCGCATACCGTCCCTGTGCGCCGTCCTGGCTGCTCATGTCGTGCGTCCCCCATCGGCGCGGTGTGCCGGACGGCTCCGCGATCGGTGATCGATTCCCGCTATTCCTGGCCAAGTCTGCCCGAGGGCACTGACACGTCAAGCTCGATGCCCGTTCCGTGACCGTACGCGCAAGAAGCGTCTCGGAAGCGTTACAAGTTTGCGCATCAGCCCCCCTGGCGGGTTTGATGTCCGGTCCACCTCGAACCGGCGTGCCGCGTTAAGGCTGTAGCGTGGCCCGGGTTCCCCCAGTACCACCAAGCACCACGACCAGAAACGACGGCGAGGACTGATGGCACAGACGCAGCGCGCTCAGGGCCCGTCCGACCCCGAGGCGACTGGCGGCGGTATGTCAGATGCGCCGGAGTTGTGGGGTAATGGCGGGCTTGTCGGGGACGGCCGATACCGGCTGACCCGCAGACTCGGCCGTGGCGGCATGGCAGAGGTGTTCGCGGCCGAGGACGTACGTCTCGGTCGTACGGTCGCCGTCAAGCTGCTCCGCTCCGACCTCGCCGAGGACCCGGTCTCCAAGGCCCGCTTCACGCGCGAGGCCCAGTCGGTGGCGGGGCTCAACCACCACGCGGTGGTGGCGGTCTACGACTCGGGCGAGGACGTCGTCGGGCCGAACGTCGTCCCGTACATCGTCATGGAGATCGTCGAGGGCCGGACGATCCGCGATCTGCTGATCAACGCGGAGGCGCCGGGCCCCGAGCAGGCCCTGATCATCGTCTCCGGAGTGCTCGAGGCGCTCGCCTACTCGCACCAGCACGGCATCGTGCACCGCGACATCAAGCCCGCGAACGTGATCATCACCAACACCGGCGCGGTGAAGGTGATGGACTTCGGCATCGCGCGCGCCCTGCACGGCGCCCAGTCGACGATGACGCAGACCGGCATGGTCATGGGCACGCCCCAGTACCTCTCCCCGGAGCAGGCGCTCGGCAAGGCCGTCGACCACCGCTCCGACCTGTACGCGACCGGCTGTCTGCTCTACGAACTCCTCGCGCTGCGGCCCCCGTTCACCGGTGAGACGCCGCTCTCCGTGGTCTACCAGCACGTCCAGGACATCCCCGTGCCGCCGTCCGAGGCCTCGGACGTGGCGCCGCCGGAGCTGGACGGGCTCGTCATGCGCTCGCTCGCCAAGGACCCGGACGACCGGTTCCAGACGGCCGAGGAGATGCGCGGTCTGGTCCAGTACGCGCTGCAGATGCTGGGCGAGCAGGGCAGCCACACCGGCACCTGGAACACCGGGCCCGTCGACATCGCGGGGATGCACCAGGGCGGCCACACCCCGGCGATGGGCGTCGCGGGCACCACCGCGATGCAGCACCCGGGCGACTCCGGCACCGCGCAGATCCCGGGCCCGATGCTGCGTCCGCCGGGCGGCGACGACGGCGGTTTCGACGGCGGTCACCGCGACGGGAACGGCCGGGGCGGCCGCGGCAAGATGTGGATCTTCGCCGTGCTCGCGGTCATCGCGATCGCGGTGGGTGTCGCGTTCGCGCTGACGGCCGGCGGCGAGAAGAAGAAGGACCAGGACACTCCGACGAAGGCGCCGACGAAGCAGTCGGAGTCGAAGGAGCCCAGCAAGAGTCCGGAGGAGTCGACGTCGGACGAGGAGACGGTGCCGGGTGACGGCTCGGGCGGTCAGGGGGACTACACGCCCCCGGTGACGCCGTCCACCGACCCGACCACTCCGACGACGCCCACGGAGAGCGAGCCGACGGAGCCCACCGGTGAGCCGACGGACGAGCCGACCGGTGAGCCGACGGACGAGCCGACGGAGCCGACCGACGAGCCGACTCCGCCCGTCACGGAGGAGCCGCCCACGGGCGGGGCCGACGGTGGCGCGGACGGCGGGCTCGACGGCTGAAGCAGCCGAAGCGCTGAAGCGGCTGAAGCATCTGAAGCGGCTTGATCAACGGCACGCGCGCGGGGAGCCCCCACAACGGCACCACGCGCCCGGGCCGCGGTCGGCGCCACGGGGGCCCGTCAACCGACGGT
>NZ_JBHYIG010000085.1:0-31965 GCF_042740015.1 Streptomyces sp. NPDC059037 | reverse complement strand
TGCTCGGCCGCTTCAGTTTGTTATATCCCACCGCCACCAACAAACCCATGTCCCTAACCAAAAAAACCAACCCCAACTATTTTCAGTGGGGTCCCCCGGCCTGGGGTGGCCCGCTTTCGTGTGTCTAGGAGCGCCCGCTTCCCAGTGCCCTGCGGCCGCGGCCCGGCGGCAGGGCGGGAGGCAGCGCCGGGCGCGGTGGTGCCACCGAGGGGTCCTCCTCGATGCGGAGCGCGAGCGCCGGGCAGCGGCGAACGGCACGCGCGGCGCGCGCTTCGGAGTACTGCGGTACGGGCGCCTCCGCGACGCCGGGGAAGCCGTCGGGGCCCAGCTGGATCAGCTCCGGGACGATGTCCGCGCACAGGCCGTGGCCCTGGCAGAGCGTCCAGTCGACGGCGAGCTTGCGACCGCTCGGCGCCTCTCCCTGGGGGGCCTCCGCCTGGAGCGGCAGGACACCCTCCACGGGGCGGCCGCAGCCGCCGCCCAGGACATGCGCGGCGAGGTCGTCCGTGAACGCCGAGATCGTCGAGTCCAGGAAGGCCGCCGAGCCGTCCGGGTGTTTGCAGGCGCCGCGCCGCTTCACGGCCCGGGTGACCTCGCGCAGTGCCTCCAGGGCGGTCGGCCCGCCGCCGTCCAGGATGTCCGCGAGGCCGCGCGCCGCCGCAGGAAGCCCCAGATAGCAGGGGCCGCACTGGCCCGAGCTCTCGGCGGCCAGCCAGTGCGCCACGCGCAGCGACTCCCCGAGGGCGCAGGTGCCCGGGCCGATGGGCAGGATGGCGCCCGCGCCGAGCGCGCCGCCGCAGGCCTCCAGGGAGGCGCGTGAGACGACCGCGTCATGGGCGGTGACCGCGTCGAGCCATTTGCCGTGATAGCCGCCCGTGAGGACGCCCTGGGGGAGCGGCGGCGCGCCGGCCAGCTGCAGGACGTACCGCAGGGGCACTCCGGTGGGGACCTCCACCACCATGGGGCGGGCGACCGCTCCGGAGACGGTGAGCAGCACCGTGCCCGGCTCGTCCCGCAGGCCGGTGCGGCGGTAGCGGTCGGCGCCGATCCGGGCGGCGACCGCGAGCTGGGCGAAGGTCTCCGCGTTGGACAGCAGCGTGGGCGCGCCGCCGACTCCGGAGTCGGAGGTCCGCAGTTTGCGCCCCGGGGGCAGCGGCGGGCCGCCGTCCGCCGAGCGGACCAGGGCCGACGACTCGCCGGTCACCATGCGCACCGGATTGCGCTGCACGCGCGCGCGGATGCCCGATCCGCGCCGGTTGGTCAGGCCGCGCTCGGCGAGCGCCGACCGCATGGAGGACTCCGTGGAGTCGCGGGTCACGCCGATGACGAGGGTGCGGGCCCCCAGCGCCTCGGCCGCGAGGAGCGCGCCGTCCAGGATGAGGTGCGGGGCGCGGTTGATCAGGACGGTGTCCTTGCGGCAGGCCGGTTCGTCCTCGCTTCCGTTGACGACGACCACGGGGCGCACCCCGCGACGGATCGCGGCGTCGGCGACCGCGCGCAGCTTCCGGGCGAAGGGGAAGCCCGCGCCGCCCCTGCCGCGCAAGGAGATGTCTTCGGAGAGGGTGGCCAGGGACTCGCCCGCCATGGGTTCCAGGGGCCCGTGCACCTTCAGGTGCATCGCCAGATCAAGGCGCTCGACCAGGTCGAAGCCCGAGGTCAGGAGCGGAAGTCCGACCACGCGGACTTCGGGGACATCGGGCAGCGACGCGTTCACTTGGGGCCTCCGGTGGCGGCGTTCCAGGGTTCGCCGGGACTCGGCGCCTGGAAGGTGTGGGGCAGCGGTTCGGTGGCGGGACCGCTGTCGTACGGGGCTTCGTACGTGGGCGTGGGGTCGTACGCCGGTTCGTATGTGGAGCCGTACGAGGTGTCGTGGGAGCGGTAGGCGGCCTCTTCGGAGACGTACGCCGTGTCGTGCGTGGTGTCGTACGGGTCGTAGGAGTCATGGGAGGAGTCGTACGGCATACGGGGGGCCTCGGCGGGAGGCGGCGGGGACGGGGACGGCCAGCGGGGCGGCGGGTCGGTGACGGGCAGGACCTCCGTGGGCCTGTTGTCGGATGCGAGCACGCGGTAGGCCGCGGCGATGCCGACCACGGGGGTCGGATCGGGCTCGGCCTCGGGGTAGGGGGCACGGCCGGGAGCGGCGGTCGTGCCGGGGAGCGGCGATTCGGTGGTGTCCCTGCGGGCGGGCCTGTTCCGCTCCTCCGGTTCGAGGACGGCCAGGATCCGGGCGGCGACCTTCCGCTTGACCGGGAGCGGGGCGGCGCGCAGCGCGACGGCTCCCGCGACGGCGACCAGGCACAGGCAGTAGAGGGCGATCACCCACGGTTTGGGCGCGCGTCCCGCGTACAGGCCGTGGATGAGCGCCGAACACCAGGCGGGGTAGGCGAGCATGTGCAGCGCCCGCCAGCGCGAGGCGATCTGGGCCGGTGACGCGAAGGCGCTGCGCAGGGCCCCGGTGATGCCCGTGGCCACCATGAGGAGCCCGGCGAGCGAGCCGAGTCCGATGAGCCCGTCGCTTCCGGAGAAGCCGAGGCCGAAGGGGATGAGCGCGCCGACCGGCGACACATGGTCGAGCGCGAGTTTGACGGTGACGTGCAGCAGCAGGAAGCCGATGGAGGCGACCGCCGTGGCCCGGTGCACGGCCTGGGCGAGCAGTCGCTGACGGGAGTGCAGGAAAAGGCGGTCCGTGGCGACCAGGCCCCAGACCACGGCGGCGGTCAGGCTGACCAGGGACAGGACGCCGGTGGTGAAGTCGAGGGCGGCGCGGAAGGCGTCGCTCCCGGCTATGACGAGCAGGGGTATCAGCAGCAGCGCCGCCGTGGACAGGACTCCGCGGGTGGTTCTGCTGGGCTCGGGGAACGCGGGGAACGTGCGGCTTTCGCGATCAGTGCGGCTCTTGCGGCCCGAACGGCCCGAACGGCCCGAACGGGGCGAACGGGCCGTGCGAGTGGTGCGAGTAGTGCGGCTCGTGCGATCGGTGCGGCTTGCGCGGCTCTTGTGATGAGGATTCAGAGGGTTCATGGGGGCGACTCCGAGATGGCTCGATCGCCGCATGCTAAGTCGCCGCATACCAGTGAGTACGAGGTTTGAGTTATTGCGTTGTTATAAAACCGCGACGCGATCTTGGTGTTGCCCCGATAGTGGTCGGTACGCGGAGTAACCCTTGGCCAAAGGTGGAGTTCGAGATTCCGGTGGGCCTCCGGAGCGTCATGAGGCGTGATCCAGCGTCACGGCCCGGCTCGTCGCGGGCCGCGCGGGCGCTGCGGTACCCTGACGCCATGCGTGCCGTACGCCTTCTGCTTAGCGGGCCGCGCTGATCAGTCCCGACCGCCGGTAATTCGCGGTCGGCATCGGCGCGGCGTCCCCTCCTGTGCGAGGGGCATTTTTATTTGACCAGGACGGTCAATTCCGCAGGCAGAGACGATCGATGGAGCTTTGAGGATCATGAGCGAGACGAATTCTGCTGCCGCCTCCGAGGTGGCCGCGCCGCACCGCTACACGGCCGTCCTGGCCGCCGAGATCGAGGCACGCTGGCAGGACTTCTGGGACGCCGACGGCACGTACGAGGCGCCGAATCCGAGCGGCGACATGGCGGCGGGCGACGCCGCGCAGGCCGCACTGGTCGCCAAGCCCAAGCAGTTCATCATGGACATGTTCCCGTACCCCTCCGGTGCGGGCCTGCACGTCGGTCACCCCCTGGGGTACATCGCCACGGACGTCTACGCGCGCTTCCAGCGCATGACGGGCCACAACGTCCTGCACACCCTGGGCTTCGACGCCTTCGGCCTGCCCGCCGAGCAGTACGCCGTGCAGACGGGCACCCACCCCCGGGTCTCCACCGAGGCCAACATCGAGAACATGAAGTCGCAGCTGCGCGGTCTGGGCCTGGGCCACGACAAGCGCCGCTCCTTCGCGACGATCGACCCGGACTACTACAAGTGGACCCAGTGGATCTTCGTCCAGATCTTCAACTCCTGGTACGACGGCGAGGCGAAGAAGGCCCGTCCGATCGCGGACCTGGTCGCGCAGTTCGAGACCGGTGAGCGTGCCGTACCGAACTCCACGCGCGCGTGGCACGAGCTGAGCGCCAACGAGCGCGCCGATGTCCTGAGCGAGTACCGCCTGGCGTACGCCTCCGACGCCCCCGTCAACTGGTGTCCCGGCCTGGGCACCGTCCTGGCGAACGAGGAGGTCACCGCCGACGGCCGCTCCGAGCGCGGCAACTTCCCCGTCTTCAAGGCCAAGCTGCGCCAGTGGAACATGCGTATCACCGCGTACGCCGACAGGCTGCTGGACGACCTGGACGCCCTGGACTGGCCCGAGGCCATCAAGCTGCAGCAGCGCAACTGGATCGGCCGCTCCGAGGGCGCCCGCGTCGACTTCCCGGTCGGCTCCGGCGACGACGCGATCACCGTCTTCACGACCCGTCAGGACACCCTGTTCGGCGCGACCTACATGGTCCTGGCGCCCGAGCACGAGCTGGTCGACAAGATGATCCCGGCCGCCTGGCCCGAGGGCACGCACGACGTGTGGACCGGCGGGCATGCGACGCCGGCCGAGGCCGTCGCCAAGTACCGCGCGTTCGCCGCCGCCAAGTCCGACGTGGAGCGCCAGGCCGACGCCAAGGAGAAGACCGGCGTCTTCACCGGCGTCTACGCCACCAACCCGGTCAGCGGCGAGCAGGTCCCTGTCTTCATCGCCGACTACGTACTGATGGGCTACGGCACCGGCGCGATCATGGCCGTCCCGGCGCACGACACCCGCGACTTCGCCTTCGCCCGCGCCTTCGAGCTGCCCATGCGGTGCGTGGTCCAGCCCTCGGACGACCGTGGGACCGACGCCTCCACGTGGGATGACGCGTTCGCCTCGTACGAAGCGAAGCTGGTCAACTCCTCCGGAGAGGACATTTCGCTGGACGGCCTGGGGGTCGTCGACGCCAAGGCGCGCATCACGGAGTGGCTGGCCCGCAAGGGCATCGGCGAGGGCACCGTCAACTTCCGGCTGCGCGACTGGCTGTTCAGCCGCCAGCGCTACTGGGGCGAGCCCTTCCCGATCGTCTACGACGAGGACGGCATCGCCCACTCGCTGCCCGAGTCGATGCTGCCCCTGGAGCTGCCGGAGGTCGACGACTACAGCCCGCGCACCTTCGAGCCGGACGACGCGGACACCTCCCCGGAGACGCCGCTGTCCCGCAACGAGGACTGGGTCAACGTCACCCTGGACCTGGGCGACGGGCCCAAGAAGTACCGCCGCGAGACCAACACCATGCCCAACTGGGCCGGTTCCTGCTGGTACGAACTGCGCTACCTGGACCCGAACAACGACCAGAAGCTGGTCGACCCGGCCGTCGAGCAGTACTGGATGGGCCCGCGCGCGGGCCAGCCGACCGGCGGTGTCGATCTGTACGTGGGCGGCGCCGAGCACGCCGTGCTGCACCTGCTGTACGCCCGCTTCTGGTCGAAGATGCTGTTCGACCTGGGGCACATCTCGTCCGCCGAGCCGTTCCACAAGCTGTTCAACCAGGGCATGATCCAGGCCTACGTGTACCGCGACAGCCGTGGCTTCCCGGTCCCGGCCGCCGAGGTCGAGGAGCGCGACGGGCAGTACTTCTTCGAGGGCGAGCCGGTCAAGCGCGAGCTGGGCAAGATGGGCAAGTCCCTGAAGAACGCGGTCACTCCGGACGAGATCTGCGAGGAGTACGGCGCGGACACCCTGCGTCTGTACGAGATGGCGATGGGCCCGCTGGACGTCTCGCGCCCGTGGGACACCCGCGCGGTGGTCGGCCAGTACCGCCTGCTGCAGCGTCTGTGGCGCCTGATCGTCGACGAGTCGACCGGTGAGGTCACGGTCGCTTACTTCGCGGAGACCGAGATCGCCGAGGGCACCCTGCGCGCCCTGCACAAGGCGATCGACGGGGTGCGCCAGGACCTGGGCGGCATGCGGTTCAACACCGCCATCGCCAAGATCACCGAGCTGAACAACTACCTGACCAAGGAGGGCGGCGCGCTGCCGCGCTCGGTCGCCGAGCGCCTGGTGCTGCTGATCGCGCCGCTGGCCCCGCACGTGGGCGAGGAGCTGTGGCGCAGGCTGGGCCACACCGACTCGGTGGTCCACCAGGACTTCCCCGTCGCCGACCCGGCGTTCGTCGTGGACGAGACCGTGACCTGCGTCGTGCAGATCAAGGGCAAGGTCAAGGCGCGTCTGGAGGTCTCCCCGTCGATCTCGGACGATGAGCTGGAGAAGGTGGCCCTGGGCGACGAGCGGGTACTGGCGGCGCTGGACGGCGCCGGGATCCGCAAGGTCATCGTGCGGGCGCCGAAGCTGGTGAACATCGTCCCGGCGTAGTCGAGCCGTTCCGCCCCTGCGCCGCCGCTTCGCGAGGACGCGCGGGGCATGGGGGTAGTCCCCTACGGGCAGGTTGGGGGTTCCGCTGGAACCCTCGGCCTGCCCTTTGCGTTTACCGTTGAAGGGTCGGTGCGGAACCCGCCGCAGGACCTGAGAGGAGCGTCATGGAAGCCGTGATCGCAGTCGTGGCGCTGCTCGTCGTGCTGTTCCTGGCCCTGGGTGCGTACGCGACGGTGAAGGTGGTCGGCGCGGCCAAGCGCGGCGTGGACCGCACGATCTCGCAGGCGCGCCGGACGGTGGAGGACACGACGCTCCGGGCGAAGAGCTTCGGACAGATCGGCCCCGCGGGCGAACTGGCCCAGCTGCGGCTCTCGTTGCGCACCTCGATGCGCGCCACGCAGGAGACGCTGCAGGCGGGCGTGGTCGAAGACGCCTCGCTGAAGGAGTCCCTGGGGCTCTTCGAGCGGCTGAGCGCACATGGCCACGAGCTGGACGACGAACTCAGGCGGCTCGAGCGGGACCCGGACAAGGGCAGCCTGGCCGAGCGGCTTCCCGGGCTGCGGGAGCGCACGGAACAGATCACGAAGGCGGCGGACTCGCTGCGGTGGTCGGCGCGCGACCGGGCCCGCAGGTTCGCCGACGACGACTTGGACTCGCTGAGCACGCAGATCGACATGGAGGCGGGTGCGCTGCGGCACTGGACGACGGAGCCGTCGTCGCCGCAGACCCCCGCCTCGGCGACCTCTTGGCCCGAGCCGCAGGCCGGCGCGGACCAGGACGCCGAGCAGACCTGGGCGGAGCCGTCCAAGACGTCCGAACAGGAGCCGGAGCAGCCCGCGATCAACCCGCCGGCGCCGCAGCCGGTCTACCCCTGGCAGAAGAAGGCCAGGCCCGAGAGCACGACCTGACGGGCCCGTCCGCAAAGGGGTCGGGCTGCCGCCCCCGGGCCCAGGCAGGTAATCTCCAGCGCATGTCCCGTCATGTCGCGATCGTCACGGATTCAACGGCCTACCTGCCGCAGCGGACGATGGAGCGGCACGGCATCACAGCGGTGCCACTGACCGTGGTCCTCGGCGATCAGGCGCTTGAAGAGGGCACGGAGATCTCCGCCCGCTCGCTCGCCCTGGCGCTGCAGAAACGGCGGCCGGTGACCACCTCCCGGCCGAGTCCCGAACTCTTCGCCCAGACCTATCGCAAGGTCGCGGAGGCGGGCGCGACGGCGATCGTCTCGCTGCATCTGTCCGCCGAGTTCTCCGGCACGTACGACGCGGCGGTCCTCGCGGCGAAGGACGCGCCGGTGCCAGTGCGGGTGGTGGACACCGGGATGGTCGCGATGGCCCTGGGGTTCTGCGCGCTCTCGGCGGCGGAGGCGGCCGAGTCCGGCGGCTCGGTGGACGATGCGGTGGCGGCCGCGGAGAAGCGGGCCGCGGGCACGTCCGCTTACTTCTACGTCGACACGCTGGACTATCTGCGCCGGGGCGGGCGGATCGGTGCGGCGCAGGCGCTGCTCGGCTCCGCGCTCGCCGTGAAGCCGCTGCTTCAGCTGGACGGCGGACGCATCGAGATGCTGGAGAAGGTGCGGACGGCGTCGAAGGCGATCGCGCGCCTTGAGGAGATCGTGGTCGAGCGGGCCGGGGCGAACCGCGTCGACATCGCGGTGCATCACCTGGCGGCGCCGGAGCGGGCCGCGGCGCTCGCCGAGCGGCTCAGGGAACGGGTGCCGGGCCTGGCCGAACTGCATGTCAGCGAGGTGGGCGCGGTGATCGGGGCGCACACGGGGCCGGGGCTGTTGGGGGCCGTGGTCTCGCCTCGCTGAGGCGGTCGGTGCGCGTGTGGGTGACGGAGTTATCCACAACTCGTGGGTAATCCACGGGAATTGACCAAGATCAACATGATTTTGGTGCAGTCCCTAACGTCGTCGGCATGGCACTTCGATCACCTTCACAGGCATCACGTTCACAGACCTCGCCTTCGCGGACATCACTCTCGCGGTCGTCTCTTCCGCGGGCATCTGGCGCTTCAAGTGGGCCGGGGCGGGGCCGCGGTTCCGACGGTCGCGCTTCGGACGGTCGCGGGGGTCAGCGGCACGCCCGCAGGCGGGCCGTCCGGCGGCAGGCTTCGGCGGAGGCGCTGCGGCTGCGCGCGGAGACACTGTTCGCCGAGCCCGAACGGGCGGGCGGCGGCGTCGGGTTGAGGTCGGGAGCGCCTCCGGATGCGCGGCCGGCGGGGCGGCCTGTCGCCGAACCGGTGGGGCCTGTTGCGGAGCCGCCGGTGCGGGGGCGGGTGGGTCTTGCCGTGCGGGAGCGGCTGCCGCTGTGGCTGCAACTCAGGTGTGGGCTGGAGCGGCGGAGCCTGATCGCGCTGGCAGCCGTGCTCGTCCTCGCCGCGGTGCTCGCCGCCCAGCACTTCTGGGCGGGGCGCACGCTGCCGGTGCGGGCGCCGGAGGTCGTGCGGGCGGCGTCGGACGGCGAGGCGGAGCCGTCTCCGTCTCTCGGGGTTCCGCCTCCGGAGGGCGGCGGTCCGGCGGCTGGTTCAACGGCTGGTTCAGGGGGCGCGGCGGGCGGCGTCGTCGTGGACGTCAGCGGGAAGGTCCGGAGTCCCGGCATTCTGCGGCTGCCCGCGGGATCCAGGGTCGCCGACGCGCTGAAGGCGGCGGGCGGGGTCCGCCCCGGTGCGGACCTGGACGGCCTCAATCGCGCCCGGCTGCTCATCGACGGCGAACAGGTGGTGGTGGGCGCACCGGCGACGGCACCCGCCGTGCCCGGCGCCGGGGCTGCGGCGGGGCCGACGGGAGCGAGTCCCGCCGCGCCGGTCGGGCTGAACACGGCCACCGCCGAGCAGCTCGACGGGCTGCCCGGTGTCGGTCCCGTACTGGCCCAGCACATCATCGACTACCGCACGGAGCACGGAGGCTTCCGATCGGTCGACGAACTGCGCGAGGTCAATGGCATCGGCGACCGCCGCTTCGCCGACCTGCGGAATCTGGTGCGGCCATGAGGCCGGCGCCCTCGGCCGCGGGGGCCGCCACGCCCCCGGTCCGCCCCGCGGTGCACGCGTCGTCCGGGCGCAGGCTCGGGGACTCCCACCCCCGGCAGGAGGGCCCGGCGGACCTCCGCCTCGTGCCGCCCGCGCTGGCGGCCTGGGGGACGGCGGCTCTGGCGCTCGACGCCCCGCCCCGATGGGTGATCGCGGCAGTGGTCGTCTGTGTGGTGGTGGCGGGCGCCCTGTTGGTGACGCTGACGGTGCGGGGGTGGCCGGCGGGCGCGGGCCGATCGGCTGCGCGGGGGCGGCGGCAGGGGCAGGAGTGCGCGCGGGTTGCGGGGCGCCGGCAGTCGTGGGGGCGGGTCTCGGTGGCGACGGCACTGCTCTGCAGCGCGGCGGCCGCGACGTCGGCGGGCCTGCACGGTGCCGACCTGCACTGCGGACCCGTCCCCGCGCTGGCCCGACAGTACGCGGAGGTGGACGCCGAGTTGGAGGTCACGTCCGACCCCCGCCACACCCGCCCCCACGTCACGGGGGACCGGTCCGTCCCGCCCTCCGTCATGCTGAACGCGGAGATCGTGCGGGTCGGTTCGACGAACGGCGCGACATCCGTGACGCGTGCCCCGGTCCTGGTCATCGCCAGGGATGCGACCGCTGAGCGCGGCCGTGCCGGGGACCCCGGCAGGGGCGGGCGTCCCGATCCGCGTGCTCGTCCGGCGAGCTGGTTCGCGTTGTTGCCCTCTACCCGGGTGCGGGTTCAGGGGAGTCTCGCGCCTCCCTTGCCTCGAGGGGATCGGATCGCGGCGGTGCTGCGGGTCTCCGGGGAGCGGGAGCCGCGTGTGGTGGAGGGGCCGTCCGGGGCGCAGCAGGTCGCCGGACGGCTGCGGGGCGGGTTGCGGGAGGCCACGGACGGGTTGCCGGCCGACGCGCGGGCGCTGCTGCCCGGGCTCGTGGTCGGGGACACCTCGCGCGTGCCGCCCGATCTCGACGAGGCCTTCCGGGCGACCGATCTCACCCATCTGCTCGCCGTCAGCGGGGCCAACCTCACGATCGTGCTCGCGCTGCTCATCGGCCCGCCCGGCATCGCGCAGCGCGCCGAGCGGCGGGGCATCGCCCCACGCCTTGGGATGTCGTTGCGGACGACCGCGCTCGTCGGGGGCGCTCTCACCCTGGGCTTCGTGATCGTCTGCCGACCGGATCCGAGCGTGCTGCGGGCGGCGGCCTGCGGGCTCATCGCCCTGCTCGCCATCGGCACCGGGCGCCGCCGGTCGTTGATCCCCGCCCTGGCCGCCGCCGTGCTGCTGCTCGTCCTCTACGACCCATGGCTGGCCCGCAGCCCCGGATTCCTGCTGTCCGTCCTGGCCACCGGCGTCCTGCTCACCCTCGCCCCGCGGTGGAGCGCGTCCCTCCAGAGACGCCGGGTTCCCCCGCGCCCGGCCGAGGCGCTCGCCGCGGCGGCCGCCGCGCAGGCGGTGTGTGCACCGGTCGTCGCCGTCCTGGCGGCCCGGGTGAGCCTGGTGGCGGTGCCCTGCAATCTCCTTGCGGAGGTCGCCGTCGCGCCCGCCACGGTCCTTGGCTTCGCCACCCTGGCGGCGGCTCCTGTGATGATGCCGGTCGCCAAGTTCCTGGCGTGGTGCGCCAGTTGGCCCACCGGATGGATCGCGGACATCGCCCGTACGGGTGCGGCGCTGCCCGGCAGCGGTGTCGACTGGCCCGGTGGCTGGCGCGGCGGGCTGCTGCTCGCCGCCGGCACGGTCGTCGTCGCCCTGGTGGGGCGCGGGCTGCTGCGGCGCCCCTGGCTCGCCGCGGCCTGCGCCCTGCTGTTCCTCATCGCGGTAGTGCAGCCGCCGCCGCTGACCCGGGTGATCGCGGGGTGGCCTCCGGCGGGCTGGCGGTTCGCGATGTGTGACGTGGGTCAGGGGGATGCCACCGTGCTCGCGGCGGGGGACGGTGCGGGGGTGGTCGTCGACGCGGGGCCCGACCCGGTGCTCGTGGACCGCTGTCTGCGTTCGCTCGGCGTGACGCGCGTTCCGCTCGTGCTCCTGACGCACTTTCACGCCGACCATGTCGCGGGCCTGCCGGGCGTGCTGCGCGGGCGCCGGGTCGGCGCGATCCAGACGACGGGGTTTCAGGAGCCGCCGGACCAGGCGGAGTTCGTGCACGCGCAGGCGGCCGCCCATCGCATTCCGGTGACTCGGGCCGTGGCGGGGGAGCGGCGGCGCACCGGAGGCCTCGATTGGCAGGTGCTGTGGCCCATGGCCCAGGGGGCGGGCCGGGGGCTGACTCCCGAGGGGCCCAACGATTCCAGCGTCACGCTGCTCGTCCGCGCCGAAGGACTCACGCTGTTGCTGCTCGGAGATCTCGAACCGCCCGCCCAGCGGGCCCTGTTGCGGACGCCTGCCGTGGCGTCGCTGCCGGAGGTGGATGTGCTCAAGGTCGCCCATCATGGCTCGGCGTATCAGGACCCCGGACTTCTGAGACGGTCCGCGCCCCGCCTCGCGCTCATCTCCTGCGGCCGCGACAACTCCTACGGCCACCCCTCGCCGCGCACGGTCGAGGCGCTGCGGGCCGGGGGAGCGGAGGTGCTGCGGACGGACAGGAATGGCTCGATCGCTGTCATCGGACCGACGGCCGGAGCGGCGGAAGGCGCGGCTCCGGAGATGGAGGTGGTCACACGGCCGCCCTAGCTGAGCAATCCGCCCTAGCTGAGCAATCCGCCCGAGCTGATCAATTCGGGCCAGTACGGGCCAGTCGCGACAGTTCAATCGCCAGTGCGTGATTCCTGCGATGTAGGGCCGTGTTGCATCGAATGCCGCAACGGTGATCGAATGCCCCTTCGGGACAGGAGTTGTCAAGTAGCGCGGGGGTATGTCGCACATGTTCGGCCGTTGGCTGGGGAACCGTACGAACCGAGGCGGCCGAGCAGGGGGACTGCTGTCCGCCGTGCCGGTTCCGCCCAGTGCGGGGGTGCTCAGCTGCCGGGTGCTCGACCCCGTCAACGAACCGGTGCGGCACGCGGAGTTCGCGGTCAGCGACGCCATGGGGCGCAAGGTCGTCACCGGGGGGATGGATCCGTTCGGCTCGTTCGTGGCGACGGTTCCGGCGGGTGACTACCGCCTGGCGGTCTCCGCGGAGGGGTTCACGCCGTACCGGGCGAACGCCACGGTCGGGGAGAGCACGCACGCGTCGCTCGGCGATGTGATGCTCCAGGTCGCGCACCCTCCGGCGCTGCCCGATTCCGGGGACTGGGAGATCGACCCCCTGCATTCCTCGGTCGGCTTCACCGCGCGGCACATCGGTCTTGCCCGTATCCACGGACGTTTCAACAGCTTCGCGGGCGCGATCCGGATGGCCGACCGGATGGAGAACTCCGCGATGCATGTCGTCATCGACGCGGCCTCCATCGACACCGCGGTCACGATGCGCGACGACCATCTGCGGTCCGGCGACTTCCTCGACGTGGAGCGGTTCCCGACGATGGAGTTCTACAGCGACCGCTTTGTGCACAAGGGCGGCAGCCGCTGGGCGGTCACGGGCGGCCTCACGCTGCACGGAGTGACGCGCACGGTCACGCTGGACACCGAGTACCTCGGGGTCGGCCGGGGGCTCGAGGGCGAGACCCGGGTCGCCTGCCGTGCCACCACCGAGCTGCACCGCGACGACTTCACGATCACCTGGCAGACGATGCTGGCGCGCGGTATCGCCGCGGTCGGCCCCAGCATCACGATCGACCTCGACATCCAGGTCCTGCCCAAGGGCTGACCGCCGGAGGATCCCTACGGAGCCTCCAGCCAGCCCTCGTACTCCGCCGCGAGCGCGTCGAGTGCCGCGCGGTCCAGGCGCCGCTCCGGGTCCTCGACCACGACCAGCCACTGGGCGTCCTCGGCGTCGTCCTCGCCGGCCAGGGCGTCACGGACGAGCTGAGGTTCCTCGGCGACACGGAAACGGTCGGGGAGCTCTTCGGCGACTTCCTCCGCGGCATCGCGGTCGGGCAGCACCAGGACATGTCGTACGTCGGTCACCCGCCCATTCTCCGGTACCGGGTGAGCGGCTCGGGAACCGGCCGTACGGGATGGGCTGCGGTACGGGATGGACTGCCGTGCGGATGGACTGTCAGTGCCGCGTGGGATGCTTGACCGCGATGGCCAGGAAGACAGATACCGCCGACCCGCTCGCTCCCCTCACGCTCGCCGTGGGCCAGGAGGACCTTCTCCTCGACCGCGCCGTGCAGCAGGTGGTCGCCGCCGCCCGCGCATCCGACGCGGACACGGACGTACGCGACCTCACCCCCGACCAGCTGCAGCCCGGCACGCTCGCCGAGCTGACCAGCCCCTCGCTCTTCGCCGAGCGCAAGGTCGTGATCGTACGGAACGCGCAGGATCTGTCGGCCGACACGGTCAAGGACGTGAAGGCGTATCTCGGTTCGCCTGCCGAGGAGATCACCCTCGTCCTGCTGCACGCGGGCGGTGCCAAGGGCAAGGGCCTGCTCGACGCGGCCCGCAAGGCGGGGGCCCGCGAGGTCGCCTGCCCCAAGATGACCAAGGCCGCGGACCGGCTCTCGTTCGTACGGAGCGAGTTCCGCACGCTCGGCCGTTCGGCCACGCCTGAGGCCTGCCAGGCCCTGGTCGACTCGATCGGCAGCGATCTGCGGGAGCTGGCCTCCGCGGTGTCCCAGCTGGTGGCGGATGTCGAGGGCACGATCGACGAGGCGGTCGTCGGGCGGTACTACACGGGTCGTGCGGAGGCCTCCAGCTTCACGGTGGCCGACCGGGCCGTGGAGGGGCGGGCCGCGGAGGCGCTGGAAGCGTTGCGGTGGTCGTTGTCGACCGGGGTCGCGCCCGTTCTGATCACCAGTGCGTTGGCGCAGGCCGTGCGGGCGATCGGGAAGCTGTCCTCCGCGAGGGGCGGGCGGCCGGCTGATCTTGCCCGGGAGCTGGGGATGCCGCCGTGGAAGATTGATCGGGTTCGGCAGCAGATGCGGGGGTGGTCTCCCGACGGGGTGGCGGTGGCTCTGCGGGCCTGCGCGGATGCTGACGCGGGGGTCAAGGGCGGTGGGGATGATCCGGAGTACGCGCTGGAGAAGGCCGTGGTCACTATTGCCCGCGCCGCGAGGTCTCGCCGCTAGCCCTTGCTGGTGAGTCTGCGCCGTTGGGTGCCCGCCGGGTTCGCTGTCTGCGGGTGCGCCGTGGCTTGTCGCGCAGTTCCCCGCGCCCCTAAAGGGGCGCATCCCCTGGCAGCTAAAGGGCACCCACCCCGCGCCCCTGAACGGGCCCCGGACACAGCAATGCCCCCAGAGTGGGTCCGGGGGCATTGGCGCAGCGTGGCGTACTGCGGAGTCTGTCCGCGATTCGAGGTAGAGGGCTCGAATTACCCTCGCGGGAGGATTGATCAGCGCCCCGGCGAGCCGGGGCAAGGGCTTCAGCCCTGGAGGGTCGAGACCTTCGAAGCAAGCGCCGACTTCTTGTTGGCGGCCTGGTTCTTGTGGATGACGCCCTTGGAGACGGCCTTGTCGAGCTGGCGCGAAGCCTCGCGCGTCGCCTCGACGGCCTTCTGGGTGTCACCCGCGGCAACGGCCTCGCGGGCCTTGCGGATCGCGGTCTTCAGGGAAGACTTGACCGCCTTGTTGCGCTGACGCGCCTTCTCGTTGGTCTTGATCCGCTTGATCTGGGACTTGATGTTCGCCACGAAAGAGCCTTTTCAGGTTCAGGTACTGCAGAGGTACTGCAGATGAGTTTTTTTGACACGTGCCTCAGAACCGAGAGGGCCAGGAGACACAGCTGCCCAGATTACCAGCCGCCCCGCGACCGGCCCAATCCGGGCGTGGTCCCCGCCGCGAGCGGCCCACACCTGGCCCAGTGCCCCACCCATGGGACCATGGAACCTACGTATCGATCCGGAGATCCGACCCCGAGGCGACAGGCGCCTCAAGAGACAGGACCCTGCGTGCCCGCGACCCCTAAGAATGTGCCCGAGCCGAGCCGTACCGACCCGGCTCTGATCCGTAATTTCTGCATCATCGCGCACATCGACCACGGCAAGTCCACGCTCGCCGACCGCATGCTCCAGCTGACCGGTGTGGTCGAGCAGCGCCAGATGCGTGCTCAGTACCTCGACCGGATGGACATCGAGCGCGAGCGCGGCATCACGATCAAGTCCCAGGCGGTGCGTCTGCCCTGGGCCCCCACCGAGGGCCCCGAGCAGAGCAAGACCCACATCCTCAACATGATCGACACCCCGGGGCACGTGGACTTCACGTACGAGGTGTCGCGCTCGCTGGCGGCCTGTGAGGGCACGATCCTCCTTGTCGACGCGGCCCAGGGCATCGAGGCTCAGACTCTCGCCAACCTCTACCTGGCGATGGAGAACGACCTCAAGATCGTCCCGGTGCTCAACAAGATCGACCTGCCGGCCGCACAGCCGGAGAAGTTCTCCGAGGAGCTGGCCAATCTCATCGGCTGCCAGCCGGAGGACGTGCTCAAGGTCTCCGCGAAGACCGGCATGGGCGTCGAGGCGCTGCTCGACAAGGTCGTGGCCGAGGTCCCGCCGCCGGTCGGTGTCGCGGACGCGCCCGCCCGCGCGATGATCTTCGACTCGGTCTATGACTCCTACCGGGGCGTCGTGACGTACGTACGTGTCGTCGACGGCCAGCTCAACAAGCGTGAGCGGATCCGGATGATGTCCACCGGCGCCACGCACGAGCTGCTCGAGATCGGTGTCTCGTCCCCGGAGATGACCTCGGCCGACGGCATCGGCGTCGGCGAGGTGGGCTACATCATCACCGGCGTGAAGGACGTCCGTCAGTCCAAGGTCGGTGACACGATCACCTCCCTGCACAAGGGCGCGACCGAGGCCCTGGGCGGTTACAAGGACCCGAAGCCGATGGTCTTCTCGGGTCTCTATCCGCTGGACGGCTCGGAGTACCCCGACCTGCGCGAGGCCCTGGACAAGCTGCAGCTCAACGACGCCGCGCTCGTCTACGAGCCGGAGACCTCGGCGGCGCTCGGCTTCGGCTTCCGCGTCGGCTTCCTGGGCCTCCTGCACCTCGACGTGATCCGTGAGCGGCTCGAGCGCGAGTTCGGGCTCGACCTCATCGCCACCGCTCCGAACGTGGTCTACCGCGTGATCATGGAGGACGGCGCCGAGCACACCGTCACCAACCCGAGCGAATTCCCCGAGGGCAAGATCGACGAGGTCTACGAACCCGTCGTACGCGCCACGATCCTCGCCCCGAGCGAGTTCATCGGCTCGATCATGGAGCTGTGCCAGAACCGGCGCGGCACCCTGCTCGGCATGGACTACCTCTCCGAGGACCGCGTGGAGATCCGCTACACGCTGCCGCTCGCCGAGATCGTCTTCGACTTCTTCGACCAGCTGAAGTCCAAGACGCGCGGTTACGCCTCCCTCGACTACGAGCCCACGGGCGAGCAGGCCAGCAGCCTGGTCAAGGTCGACATCCTGCTGCACGGCGACAAGGTCGACGCCTTCTCCGCCGTCACGCACAAGGACGCGGCGTACGCGTACGGCGTGCGGCTCGTCGCCAAGCTGCGCGAGCTCATCCCGCGGCAGGCCTTCGAGGTGCCCGTGCAGGCCGCGATCGGTTCCCGGGTCATCGCCCGCGAGACCATCCGCGCCATCCGCAAGGACGTCCTCGCCAAGTGCTACGGCGGTGACATCTCCCGTAAGCGCAAGCTGCTCGAGAAGCAGAAGGAGGGCAAGAAGCGCATGAAGATGGTCGGCTCCGTCGAGGTGCCGCAGGAAGCCTTCATCGCGGTGCTCTCCAGCGACGACAGCGGTCCGGGCAAGCCCAAGAAGTAACAGACGCCCCGCCCGACGCGGGCGTCACGACGGGTCCGTCGCGCTTTTGCGCGGCGGACCCGTTCTGTGTGGGGTGGCAGGCAGAAGCTGTAGGAAGTGACAGGCAGAAGGCCCTTACGCAGCGGGCTTCGGCGCTCTACTCTGATCACCACTCGCAGGTTACTCGCAAGTTAAACAAGCAGCCGCCAGAGCAAATCAAGCAGGCCGCCAGCCAGTCGCCGCACTGTCGCGGGCCCGGAGGATGTCGTGAGCGACACACAGACCTTGATCGAGAACCGTCCGCCGTCCGTGGCGCATCTCTTCCTGGAGCGCGTGGCTGCCACGCCGGACGCCGAGGCCTACCGCTATCCCGTGCCGGCGGCCGCCGGCGATGGCCCCGACGACTGGAAGTCGCTGAGCTGGGCGCAGGCCGCCGAGCGCGTCTACGCCATCGCCGCGGGCCTGATCGAGCTCGGCCTCGCGCCGGAGGACCGGGTGGCGCTCGCCTCGTCGACCCGGGTCGAGTGG
This sequence comes from Streptomyces sp. NPDC059037, assembly GCF_042740015.1. NCBI lineage: Bacteria > Bacillati > Actinomycetota > Actinomycetes > Kitasatosporales > Streptomycetaceae > Streptomyces > Streptomyces sp. NPDC059037. The sequence continues at coordinate 14,316 of NZ_JBHYIG010000085.1, read as the reverse complement.
ATCCTCTCCGACCTCGGCATCCTCTGTGCCGGCGCGGCCACCACCACGGTGTATCCGCAGACCAACGCCGAGGAGTCCACCTACATCCTGGCCGACTCCGGCAGCCGGGTGCTGATCGCCGAGAACGCCGAGCAGCTCGCCAAGGCGCGCGAGAAGCGGGCCGAGCTGCCCGAGCTCAAGCACGTCGTGGTGATCGACACCGAGGGCGCGGAGCCCGTCGACGGCGACCCCGACGGCTGGCTGCTCACGCTCGCCGACCTGGAGGCGCGCGGCGCCGCCCACCTGGAGAAGAACCCGGAGGCGGTCAAGGAGCGGATCGCCGCCATCACCAAGGACCAGCTCGCCACGATCATCTACACCTCCGGCACCACGGGTAAGCCCAAGGGCGTGCGCCTTCCGCAGGACAACTGGTCGTACATGGCGAAGGCCATCGCCGCGACCGGTCTGCTCGGCCCCGACGACGTGCAGTACCTGTGGCTGCCTCTCGCGCACGTCTTCGGCAAGGTGCTGACCTCCGGGCAGATCGAGCTCGGGCACGTCACCGCCGTCGACGGCCGCGTGGACAAGATCATCGAGAACCTTCCGGTGGTGCAGCCGACGTACATGGCGGCCGTGCCGCGCATCTTCGAGAAGGTCTACAACGGCGTCGCGGCCAAGGCGCGGGCCGGCGGCGGTGCCAAGTACAAGATCTTCGTGTGGGCCGCCGAGGTGTCCCGCGAGTACGCCAAGGTCAGCCAGGACAACTTCCGCAGGACCGGCAACGCCTCGGTGCCCTTCGGGCTCGGCGCCAAGCACAAGGTCGCCGACGCGCTCGTCTACTCCAAGCTGCGGGAAGCCTTCGGCGGACGGCTGCGCGCCGCCGTCTCCGGCTCGGCGGCGCTCGCGCCCGAGATCGGCTACTTCTTCGCCGGCGCCGGCATCCACATCCTGGAGGGCTACGGCCTGACCGAGTCCTCCGCGGCCTCCTTCGTGAACCCCGGCGAGGCCTACCGCACCGGCACCGTCGGCAAGCCGCTGCCCGGCACCGAGGTCCGGATCGCCGACGACGGCGAGATCCTGCTGCGCGGCCCCGGCATCATGGAGGGCTACCACGGCCTGCCGGACAAGACGGCCGAGGTGCTCGAATCCGACGGGTGGTTCCACACCGGGGACATCGGTGAGCTGTCCCCCGACGGGTACCTGAAGATCACCGACCGCAAGAAGGACCTGATCAAGACGTCCGGCGGCAAGTACATCGCGCCCGCCGAGGTCGAGGGCCAGTTCAAGGCCGTGTGCCCGTACGTCTCCAACATCCTGGTGCACGGCGCCGACCGGAACTTCTGCACCGCCCTGATCGCCCTCGACGAGCCCGCCATCCTGGACTGGGCCAAGGAGAACGGTCTGGAGGGCAAGAGCTACGCCGACGTGGTCGCCGCCCCGGCGACGGTCGCGCTCATCGAGGGCTATGTGAAGCAGCTCAACGAAGGCCTGCAGCGCTGGCAGACCGTCAAGAAGTTCAAGCTGCTCCCGCGCGACCTGGACATCGAGCACGGCGAACTGACGCCGAGCCTCAAGCTGAAGCGCCCGGTCGTCGAGCGTGAGTACCAGCACCTGATCGACGAGATGTACGCGGGCTCGCGCGAGGCCTGAGCCTCAAGTCCCGCACGCGGACGGGGTGTTCACGGGGTTTCGCGGCCCTCACCTGCCACTCCGTCCGCGCCGCATCTCCTTCACCATCTCCTCCATGTGTGTCACATGGTGGCGCAGTTCAAGGACGTCCTTGAGGCTGCTGGCCGCCATGTGCGTCTCGATCGCCGCGAGGCGCGCCGCCAGCTCGTCGAACTGCTGCTGCTCGCGCGCCAGGATGCGCTCCAACTGCTGGTTCTTGCGGTGCAGTTCGAGGAAGACGGTGACCTTGGCGCGCAGCACCCAGGGGTCGAACGGCTTGGTGAGATAGTCGGCGGCGCCCGTCGCGTAGCCGCGGAAGGCGTACCCCGCGTCGTTGTCCGTGCCCGTCAGAAAGATGATGGGTACGTCCTTGGTCTGGTCGAGCCGTTTGATGTTCGTCGCGGTCTCGAAGCCGTCCATGCCCGGCATCCGGACGTCCAGAAGGATCACGGCGAAGCGTTGCCGCAAGATTGCCTTCATCGCCTCCTCGCCCGAACGGGCGCGTACCAGTGGTTCGTTGAGTGACCCCAGGACGGCTTCGAGCGCCATCAGATTGTCCTCCATGTCATCGACAAGGAGGATGCTCGCGCGGTTGTCGGTCATGACCTCTGTGCTCATGGTGACGGTGCCTCACTCGGGCCTCGGCGGAACAGCGCTCTCCCCTGGTGTGCGCGGCTGCTCCGGGACAACGGGTTTCTCGGGCGGTGTGGTGGCCGGTGCGGACAGCTCCACCGTGCCCGCACCGCCCTCGGGTGCCAGCAGGGCGCAGGCCACGCTGAGCAGCTGGTCCACATCCACGGGTTTGGGTACGTAGTCGGTGGCGCCCTGCGCGATCGCCTTGTCGCGGTCGCCGGGCATCGCCTTGGCGGTCAGCGCGATGATGGGCAGGCCGGACCAGCGCGGCGTGCGGCGGATCGCGGCGATCGTTTCGTAGCCGTCCATCTCCGGCATCATGATGTCCATCAGGACGATGTCGACGTCCGGGTTGCGCTCCAGGGTCTCGATGCCCTCACGGCCGTTCTCCGCGTACAGGACCGGCATGCCCACCCGGCTCAGTACGTGCGTCAGGGCGAAGACATTGCGGATGTCGTCGTCCACGATGAGCACCCGGCGGCCACGAAGGACCCGGCCCGCCCGGCCTTCGCAATACTCCTCCAGCTTGGTGGGCGTGGGCCAGTTGTCGTCCCGGTCGTGGAAGGAGTGCGGGGACAAGGCGGCCGTCCGGTCCTCCGGGGCCGGCGGGGCGTTGGTCCGGGCCGCCGCGTACGCCGCGGCGGCGGCCCCGTGTCCGGGGTGCACCACGGGGATGAACAGCGTGAAGGTGGAACCCTGGCCGGGGCTGCTCTCCGCGGTGATGCGGCCGCCGAGGAGTCCGGCGATCTCGCGGCTGATGGAGAGGCCGAGGCCGGTGCCGCCGTACTTGCGGTTGGTGGTGCCGTCGGCCTGCTGGAACGCCTCGAAGATGACGGGGAGTTGCTCGGCAGGGATGCCGATGCCGGTGTCCTTGACGGCGAAGCAGATCAGGTCGTCGCTGTCCTGGCGCGGCCGGTCGGCGGGGTGTTTGACGCGGGTCACGCGCAGCTCGACGCGGCCGCTCGCGGTGAACTTGACCGCGTTCGACAGGAGGTTGCGCAGGATCTGCTGGAGGCGCTGCTCGTCGGAGAACATCTCGCGCGGCACGTCCTCGCCGACCGACACCTCGAAGGCGAGACCGCGGTCGAGGGTGAGCGGGCGGAACGTCGCGTGGACGTAGTCGAGGACCTTGATGAGGGGGAGGCTCTTGGGGCGCACGTCCATCCGGCCCGCCTCGATCTTCGACAGGTCCAGGATGTCGTTGATGAGCTGGAGAAGGTCCGAGCCCGAGCGGTGGATGGTCGTCGCGAACTGGACCTCCTGGTCCGAGAGATGGTCGTCGGGGTTGTCGGAGAGCAGCCGGGCCAGGATGAGCAGCGAGTTCAGCGGGGTGCGCAGCTCGTGCGACATGTTCGCGAGGAACTCCGACTTGTACTGCGACGACGTGGCGAGCAGTGCCGCCTTCTCCTCCAGTTCGGCATTGGAGCGCTGCAACTCGGCCTGTTGGAGCTGGAGTTCGTCCGAGCGGTCCTGCAGCTGGGTGGCGAGCCGCTGGGACTCGCTGAGCAGTGATTCCGTACGGGAGTTGGCGATGATGGTGTTGATCGCGACGCCGATGGTGCTCACGAACTGGTCGAAGAACGCCAGGTGGACGTCGGAGAAGCGGGAGAACGTGGCCAGCTCGATCACGCCGAGCAGCTTGTCCTCGAAGAGGATCGGGATGATCACGAGGCTGGCCGGGGTTGCGTCCCCGAGCCCCGAGGTGATCTTGATGTAGTCGGGCGGCACCTCGTCGACGAGGATCCGCTTCTTCTCAAGCGCCGCCTGCCGCACCAGGCCGTGCGCGGGCATCGCTCCGGTGTCGACGACCGAGCCCTGCGCCGAGCCGTATCCGGCGATGAAGGCGAGCCCTTTGGCCGGCGGAGTCTGCAGTGTCGCGCTGTCCTCGGTGTCCGGGTCGGCCAGGAAGAACGCGCCGTACTGGGCGTTCACCAGCGGGGTCAGCTCGCGCAGGATCAGATCGGCGACCTCCATCAGGTCGCGGTGGCCCTGCATCAGGCCCGCGAGGCGGGCCAGGTTGGACTCCAGCCAGTCCTTGGCGCGGGTGGTCTCGCGGAGGTTGGACACCATCAGGTTGATGTTGTTCTTGAGTTCGGAGACCTCGCCGCGGGTCTCGACCGTGATGGAGCGGGTCATGTCGCCCTGGGCCACGGCGGACGCGACCTCGGCGATCGCACGGACCTGGGTGGTGAGGTTGAGGGCCAGCTCGTTCACGTTCGTCGTCAGGCGCTTCCACGTGCCGTAGACGCCCTCGACCCTTGCCTGGCCGCCCAGTTGACCCTCGGAGCCGACCTCGCGGGCCACCCGGGTGACCTCGGAGGAGAACGAGGACAGCGTGTCCACCATCGTGTTGATGGTGGTCTTCAGCTCCAGGATCTCGCCGCGCGCGTCCACGTCGATCTTCTTGGACAGGTCGCCCTCGGCGACCGCCGTCGCCACCTGCGCGATGTTGCGGACCTGACCGGTGAGGTTGTCCGCCATGTAGTTGACGTTGTCCGTGAGGTCCTTCCACACCCCCGATACGCCGAGGACCTGGGCCCGGCCGCCGAGCCGCCCGTCCGTGCCGACCTCGCGGGCCACCCGCGTCACCTCGTCGGCGAAGGCCCGCAGCTGCGCCACCATCGTGTTGACGGTGTCCTTCAGCTCCAGGATCTCGCCGCGCGCCGTCACCGTGATCATCTTGGACAGATCGCCGTTGGCGACGGCCGTGGTGACCTGCGCGATGTTCCGCACCTGCGACGTCAGGTTCAACGCCATGAAGTTGACGTTGTCGGTGAGGTCCTTCCATACGCCGGAGACCCCGCGCACCTGCGCCTGACCGCCGAGGTTGCCTTCCGTGCCGACCTCGCGGGCCACGCGCGTGACCTCGTCGGCGAACGCGGAGAGCTGGTCGACCATCGTGTTGATCGTCGACTTCAGCTCCAGGATCTCGCCCTTCGCCTCGACCGTGATCTTCTTGCCGAGATCGCCCTGGGCGACCGCCGTCGACACCAGCGCGATGTTGCGGACCTGCGAAGTGAGGTTGTCCGCCATGAAGTTGACGTTGTCGGTGAGGTCCTTCCAGACGCCCGAGACCCCGCGCACCTGAGCACGCCCGCCCAGATTGCCTTCCGTGCCGACCTCGCGGGCCACGCGCGTGACCTCGTCGGCGAACGCGGAGAGCTGGTCGACCATCGTGTTGACCGTCGACTTCAGCTCCAGGATCTCGCCCCGCGCGTCGACGGTGATCTTCTGGCTCAGATCGCCGTTCGCGACGGCGGTCGTCACCTGCGCGATGTTCCGTACCTGCGAAGTGAGGTTGGAGGCCATGAAGTTGACGTTGTCGGTGAGGTCCTTCCAGACCCCCGACACACCCCGCGCCTGCGCCCGGCCGCCCAGCTGCCCCTCCGTGCCGACCTCGCGCGCCACCCGCGTCACCTCGGCCGCGAAGGCGGAGAGCTGGTCGACCATCGTGTTCACGGTGAGCTTCAGCTCAAGCAGCTCGCCCGTCGCCTCGACCGTCACCGTACGCGTCAGATCGCCCTGCGCCACCGCCGTCGTCACCAGGGCGATGTCCCGGACCTGGGCGGTGAGCCGGGACGCCATCGTGTTCACGGCCTCCGTCACGTCCCGCCAACTCCCCGACAGGCCGCGGACCTTGGCGCGCCCGCCGAGCCGCCCCTCCGTGCCGACCTCGCGCGCGACCCGGGTGACCTCGCCCGTGAAGAGCGACAGCTGGTCGACCATCGTGTTCACCGCGCGGCCCAGGCGCCGCAGATCGCCCCGCAGTTCACGCGAGCCGTCGTGCAGGTCCACACGCTGGGTGAGGTCGCCGCCCGCGACCGCGTTCAGGACGCGCGTGGCGTTGGCCGCCGGCGCGACCAGGGAGTTGAGCAGCGAGTTCACGTTCATGACGCGGGTGGTCCAGCTGCCCTGTCCGGGGCTCGCCGAGAACCGTTCGTCGAGGTGGCCATGGCGGATGATCTCCCGGCGCACGCGGGTGAGTTCGCTGTCGAAGTGGAGCGAGCGGTCCAGCATCTCGTTGAACACCGTGTGCAGCTCGGCGGCCAGGCCGGCACCGGTCACCGCGGTCTTGGTGAAGTCCCCGTCCCGCGCGGCCCGCATCGCCGACAGGAGGGAACGCAGATCGGAGGTCAGCTCCGCGGAGCTCTCCACGGATGCGGCCGTGCTTTCGACGGATGCGGCCATGCTCGCGACGGGCGTGACCATGCCGTCGACGGGTGTGACCGTGACCGGATCCGGCACGGGTATCGGAGCCGGAATCTGGCCGAAACCGAGCACAGGCATACCACTGTTCTCACTCATAACGGCCCACTTCAGTAACTCGGTGCTTATGGGCGTGGCCAGTCTGTCACTCTGTCCGTGTCGCCTGAGGCGTATTCGACCGAACTGCTCAGGAGCCGAAACGTGGGGTCCATTCCGATGCAACGGGAGACCACTTTCCGTGCGTCCCTCCAGCCGGAGCACCGCCCCGGCCCGCCGGCCGTGGTGCGCACATCCTTGCCCGGCAACCCGATGGCGCCCGCCGCCGCGCGCAGGTTCGTGCGCGCGGCGCTCGCCGACTGGACCGAACTCGCCGTGCCCGCGGCCGCGGGGATCACCGACCGCCTCGCGGACGACTCGGTGCTCCTGGCCAGCGAACTGGTCACGAACGCCGTGGTGCACGCGGGCACCACCGTCGAGCTCGTGTGCCGGCTCGACGAGGCAGGCCTGGGCGAGAGCGCAGACGCCCTGGTCATCGAGGTCTCCGACCATCACCCCGCCCGCGCGGTGCGCAGCGAGCCCGTGCCCCAGCCGCCCGGCACCCCCGAGTACGGCAGGGGCCTGCAACTCGTCGCGACCCTCTCCGAGTCCTGGGGCATCACCTACCGCACCGGCACCAAGACCGTCTGGGCCCGCCTCCCCGTCGAGGGCGTACAGGCCGTCCAGGAGATCGAGTCGTACGCCAGTGAACAGGCCCTGCAGCGCGGGCTGCGCGCCGCCGAGATCCTCGCGCCGCTGCCGAAGCGGATCACGCACGACACGGAGTGGGTCAACCGCGGCGCGCTCACCTTCCTCGCCGAGGCCTCCGACCTGCTCGCCGGACAGTTCGACGAGGATCTGGTGGCGGCGCTCGCCGGGCAGCTCCTGGTGCCCCGGCTCGCCGACTGGTGCGCCGTCTGGCTCGACGACGAGACGGAGGCCGCCGGGCGCGGCGCCGGCGCCGGGGAGCCCGGCACCCGCCTCGCCCGCGTCTGGCACACCAGCGAGCAGCGCATAGAGGAACTGCGCCGCGCTCTGGAGAAGGACCCGCCCCGGCTGTCCGGCACGGTCGGCTCCGGCGCGGTCCCCGTGCCCTGGCCCGCCGAGGCGCTGCCGGCCGAAGAAGCCGGCACGGCGCTCGCCTACCGCCTGACCGCGGGCGGACGCGCGCTCGGCACGCTCGTCATCGGGCGGTCCGGAATGGTGCGCTTCGCCGACGAGGTCACCGGGCTCATCGAGGACTTCAGCCGCCGCGTCGCCCTCGCCGTCAGCGCCGCCCGCCGCTACCAGCGGCAGGCCAATATCAGCCAGGTTCTGCAGCGCGGCCTGCTGCCGGGAACCGTGGCCGAAATTCCCGGCGTACAGACCGGCGTCGTCTACGAACCGCGGGACAAGGGCGGCCCGGGAGGCGACTTCTACGACGTGTTCCAGGCCGGCAAGGGACGCTGGTGCTTCGCGCTCGGCGACGTCCAGGGCAAGGGCGTCGAGGCGGCCGTCGTCATCGGCCTCGCCCGGCCCTGGCTGCGCCTGCTCGCCCGCGAGGGCTACCAGGTCGCGGAGGTCCTCGACCGCCTCAACCAGCTCCTCCTCGACGACGCGACGGAGGCGGCGGACGCGGCCGCCGCGGTGGTCGCGGTGGCGGGCGGCCAGGGCGTGCCGCAGGACGGCGCCACGTCCCGTTTCCTTTCCCTCCTCTACGGCGAGCTGGTGCCCGTCGAGGGCGGCGTCCGCTGCACCGTCGCGAGCGCGGGACACCCCCTGCCCCTCCTGCTCTCCCCCGACGGGGACGTCCGGGGAGCGGCCACGCCCCAGCTCCTCCTCGGGGTCGTCGACGACGTGACGTACACCAGCGAGACCTTCGAATTACGGACCGGCGACACGCTCCTCTGCGTCACGGACGGTGTCACGGAGCGCCGCTCGGGCCGCCACATGTTCGACGACGAGGACGGCCTGGCGGCGGCGCTGGCCGGCTGCACGGGGCTCGACGCCGGTCTGGTCGCGGAGCGGATCAAACGCCTGGTGCACGAGTTCTCCGAGCGGCCGCCGGACGACGACATGGCGGTGCTCGTGCTGCAGGCGCGGTAGGGATCCGAGGGCGGCTCGGGGATTCCCGGCGGTGCGGGACAATCGAAGGTATGCCTTCCGCACTGCCCGATGGTGAGCCCATGCCCGAGGACGGGACGCTGCCCGCGTCCGCCCTGCAGGGGGCGGGGGCCCGTCCGCTCGGCTTCTACCTCCACGTTCCGTACTGCGCCACGCGCTGCGGATACTGCGACTTCAACACGTACACGGCGACCGAGCTGCGCGGATCCGGCGGCGTCCTCGCCTCGCGCGACAACTACGCGGACACCCTGATCGACGAGGTCCGCCTCGCCCGGAAGGTACTGGGCGACGATCCGCGTCCGGTGCGGACCGTGTTCGTCGGAGGGGGCACGCCGACGCTGCTGGCGGCGGGTGATCTCGTCCGGATGCTGGGTGCCGTACGGGACGAGTTCGGCCTTGCGGACGATGCGGAGATCACCACTGAGGCGAACCCGGAGTCGGTCGGGCCCGAGTACCTGGCCGAGCTCAGGGCCGGTGGCTTCAACCGCATCTCCTTCGGCATGCAGAGCGCGAAGCAGCACGTCCTGAAGGTGCTCGACCGTACGCACACGCCGGGCCGCCCCGAGGCGTGCGTGGCGGAGGCCCGCGCGGCGGGCTTCGACCACGTGAACCTGGACCTGATCTACGGCACCCCGGGGGAGTCCGATGCCGACTGGCGGGCCTCGCTCGACGCGGCGATCGGGGCGGGGCCCGACCACGTCAGTGCCTACGCGCTGATCGTGGAGGAAGGCACTCAGCTGGCGCGGCGGATTCGGCGCGGGGAGGTGCCGATGACGGACGACGACGTGCACGCGGACCGGTACCTGATCGCCGATGAGGTGCTTGGGGGTGCGGGATTCTCCTGGTACGAGGTGTCCAACTGGGCCACATCGGAGGCGGGGCGGTGTCTGCACAACGAGTTGTACTGGCGGGGGGCCGACTGGTGGGGGGCCGGGCCGGGGGCCCACAGCCATGTCGGGGGTGTGCGGTGGTGGAACGTGAAGCATCCGGGGGCGTATGCGGGAGCGCTGGCTGCCGGGCGGTCGCCCGGGGCCGGGCGGGAGATCCTCTCGCCGGAGGACCGGCGGGTGGAACGGATCCTGCTTGAGCTGCGGCTGCTTTCGGGGTGCCCCTTGTCGTTGCTCCGCCCTGCGGGGCGGGCGGCGGCGGGCCGGGCGTTGGAGGAGGGGCTGCTGGAGGCGGGGCCGTTCGGGGAGGGGCGGGCTGTGCTGACCCTGCGGGGGCGGTTGCTGGCGGATGGGGTGGTGCGGGATCTGGTGGACTGAGGCCAGAGCGGGCTTGCTTTCCCCAACCCCGCCCCTTCCTGAACATTCCGGCTGCGCCGGCCGCGAGGTGGCCGTAGATCACCGCCTTCGGCGAGTTCGTCCTCAATCGCCGGACGGGCTGAAATGCCTGCGGCCGGGCTGGAAGACCTGCTGACGGGTGGGCGGGCCGCTGCCGGGCAATCGGGTGGGTGGGCGGGAAAGCTTTCGCCGCGGAGCGGCGGTACGGCGGCGCGGTCGACGACGGCGCGTCGGTGGGCTAGGGGGCCGTGACGAAGTCGATCAGTTCTTCCACCCGGCCCAGGAGTTCCGGCTCCAGATCCCGGTAGCTGCGTACCGAGCCCAGGATCCGCTGCCAGGCAGCGCCCGTATTCGGCGGCCAGCCCAACGCGTGGCAGACGCCCGTCTTCCAGTCCTGGCCCCGCGGCACCCGGGGCCACCCCGCGATGCCCACAGACCCCGGCTTCACCGCCTCCCACACGTCGATGTACGGGTGGCCGACGACCAGCGCGTGCGCGCTGCTCACGGACGCCGCGATGCGGGACTCCTTCGAGCCGGGAACCAGGTGGTCCACCAGGACGCCGAGCCGCGCGTCAGGCCCTGGCGCGAACTCCGCGACGATCGCGGGCAGGTCGTCGATGCCCTCCAGGTACTCGACGACGACCCCCTCGACACGGAGATCGTCGCCCCAGACCCGCTCCACCAGCTCCGCGTCGTGGCGGCCCTCGACGTAGATGCGCCCCGCGCGGGCGACCCGGGCCCGCGCTCCCGGCACCGCCACCGAACCGGAAGCGGTACGGGTGGGGCGTACCGGAGCGGAGGCGGCGGCCCGCACCAGCGTGACCGTACGGCCCTCCAGGGAGAAGCCGCCCGGCGTCATCGGGAAGACGCGGTGCTTGCCGAAGCGGTCCTCCAGGGTGACCGTCAGCCCCTCCGCGGTCTTCTCGCAGCGGATCACCGCCCCGCAGAAACCGGTGCTCAGCTCCTCCACCACGAGGCCCGCATCGGCGGCGACCTCCGGCACGGGCTTCGGCTTCTTCCACGGCGGGGTGAGGTCGGGGGAGTACTGGCGCATTCGGATGACGATAGGAAGAGGCGGCGCCCCGCCGCCTACGACACGCCGAAACGCGCCGCCAGTGTGGCCCGTTGCGCACGGACAAACTCCGCATTCACCACGGCTCCGTGCCCGGGGACGTACAACGCGTCGTCCCCGCCCAGATCGAGGAGCCGGTCCAGCGCCGCAGGCCACCGCTTCGGGACCGCGTCGGAACCCGCCTGCGGTTCGCCCGACTCCTCCACCAGATCGCCGCAGAAGACGATCTCGGGGGACGATTCCGTGCCGGGCACCAGGACCGCCAGGTCGTGGCCCGAGTGGCCGGGGCCCACGTTGGCGAGCAGGACCTGTACCCCGCCGCCCAGGTCGAGCGTCCACTCCCCGCACACCAAGTGATGCGGGTGGACGAGGAGATCGGCCGCCTCGGCTGCGGCGTCCAGCGGGACACCGTGGCGTACCGCCGAGTCCCGCAGCTCGTCGCGGCCCTTGGCGAGGAGAGTGTCCAGGCCCACCGCGCCGTACAGCTCAACGCCCGCGAACGCCGCCGCCCCCAGCACATGGTCGAAGTGCGGGTGGGTCAGGGCGAGATGGGTGACCCGGCGGCCACCGCCCAGGATGGTGCGGGCCTGGGTCCGCAGCTCCGCGCCCTCGCGCAGGGTCGCGCCCGCCTCGATCATGAGGGCGGATTCGCCGCCGACGACGAGCCCCGCCGTGCAGTCCCACACCGGAAGGCGCCGCCGCCCGACATGCGGCGCAAGCCGCTCCCAACCCGCCTCGTCCCATGCCAGCGCCACGTCCATAAGCCGACGCTAGCCCCCGGCGGACCGGTTGGCAGCCGCTGCCTCGCCCGCTGTACCGAACCGCGAGGTCCGGCCCTTGCCGGGGCCGTACCCGTCGGCCGTACACTGGGCGCGGTGAGGACTGGCACTCGCCCGCGGGGAGTGCCAGGTGAGGGCTCGGGGCAGACAGGTGTCAGGGCGAAACGGTGGACGAGACGGTGGAGGTGTGCGCGGATGCTCAGTGAACGCAGGCTCGAGGTGCTGCGCGCCATCGTCCACGACTATGTGGGGACGGAGGAGCCCGTCGGCTCCAAGGCCCTCACCGAGCGGCACAGCCTCGGCGTCTCCCCGGCGACCGTCCGCAACGACATGGCCGCGCTGGAGGAGGAAGGGTTCATCGCCCAGCCTCATACGAGCGCGGGGCGCATCCCCACCGACAAGGGGTACCGCCTCTTCGTCGACCGTCTCGCCGGCGTCAAGCCGATGGCGGCGCCCGAGCGCAGGGCCATCCAGAACTTCCTCGACGGTGCCGTCGACCTCGATGACGTGGTCGCTCGTACGGTGCGTCTGCTCGCGCAGCTGACCCGCCAGGTCGCCGTCGTGCAGTACCCGTCCCTGACCCGCTCGACCGTCCGGCACGTGGAGCTGCTCTCGCTGGCTCCGGCCCGCCTGATGCTCGTACTGATCACGGACACCGGACGGGTCGAGCAGCGCATGATCGACTGTCCGGCGCCGTTCGGCGAGACCTCGCTCGCCGACCTGCGGGCGCGGCTCAACAGCCGGGTCGCGGGCCGTCGCTTCGCGGACGTGCCGCAGCTGGTGCAGGACATGACGGACTCCTTCGACGCGGAGGACCGGGGCACGGTGGCCACGGTGCTCTCCACGCTTCTCGAAACCCTCGTCGAGGAGACCGAGGAGCGGCTGATGATCGGCGGAACGGCCAATCTCACCCGCTTCGGACATGACTTTCCCCTCACCATCAGGCCGGTGCTTGAAGCCCTTGAGGAGCAGGTCGTGCTCCTCAAGTTGCTTGGCGAGGCCACGGATTCGGGCATGACCGTACGGATCGGTCATGAGAACGCCCATGAGGGACTCAGCTCCACGTCCGTGGTCTCGGTCGGCTACGGTTCGGGCAGCGAGGCAGTAGCCAAACTCGGCGTGGTCGGACCGACCCGCATGGACTATCCGGGAACGATGGGAGCAGTACGCGCAGTGGCACGTTACGTCGGACAGATCCTGGCGGAGTCGTAAGTGGCCACGGACTACTACGCCGTACTCGGCGTGCGCCGCGACGCTTCCCAGGACGAGATCAAGAAGGCCTTCCGGAGGCTGGCGCGTGAGCTTCACCCGGATGTGAATCCGGATCCGAAGACTCAGGAGCGCTTCAAGGAGATCAACGCCGCTTACGAGGTGTTGTCGGACCCGCAGAAGAAGCAGGTCTACGACCTCGGCGGCGACCCGCTGTCCCAGGCGGGCGGCGGCGGTGCCGGCGGCTTCGGGCAGGGCGGGTTCGGGAACTTCTCGGACATCATGGACGCGTTCTTCGGTACGGCGTCGCAGCGCGGGCCGCGCTCGCGCACGCGCCGTGGCCAGGACGCCATGATCCGTCTGGAGATCGACCTCGACGAGGCCGCCTTCGGGACCACCAAGGACATTCAGGTCGACACGGCTGTCGTCTGTACGACCTGTAGCGGGGAGGGTGCCGCTCCCGGTACCTCCGCCCAGACGTGTGACATGTGCCGCGGTCGCGGTGAGGTGTCGCAGGTCACGCGGTCCTTCCTGGGCCAGGTCATGACCTCGCGGCCCTGCCCGCAGTGTCAGGGCTTCGGCACGGTCGTGCCCACGCCGTGCCCCGAGTGCGCCGGTGACGGCCGCATCCGGTCGCGGCGGACGCTCACCGTGAAGATCCCCGCGGGTGTCGACAACGGCACGCGGATCCAGCTCGCGGGCGAGGGCGAGGTCGGCCCCGGCGGCGGTCCCGCCGGTGACCTGTACGTCGAGATCCACGAGCTGCCGCACTCCGTGTTCCAGCGGCGCGGCGACGATCTGCACTGCACGGTGACGATCCCGATGACGGCGGCGGCGCTGGGCACGAAGGTGCCGCTCGAGACGCTTGACGGGCTCGAGGAGATCGACATCCGGCCCGGTACGCAGTCGGGGCAGTCCGTCCCGCTGCACGGGCGCGGCGTAACGCATCTGCGGGGCGGGGGCCGTGGCGATCTGATCGTCCACGTCGAGGTCCTCACGCCGACGAAGCTGGACGCCGAGCAGGAGCGGGTGCTGAGGGAGCTTTCGCAGCTGCGGGGCGAGGAGCGGCCTACCGGCCAGTTCCAGCCTGGGCAGCAGGGGTTGTTCTCGCGCCTCAAGGACGCGTTCAACGGGCGGTAGCGCCTTGGACGGTGCTCTTCTTGTGCCCCCGGCAGTGGGTTCGTCCCGTGCCGGGGGCGCGTTGCCGTCCGCGGGTCGTCTCTGGTTGCTCGCGCCCACGCGGCGGAGCCGCACATGTCAGAGCCCCGGGGGGCCGCGGGGGGGGGTGTGGGTGCCCGGCCCGGGGCGAGTGTCGAGAGAGTGATTTTGCGAGAGCGGCGAGGGACGA
>NZ_JBHYIG010000084.1:15818-32006 GCF_042740015.1 Streptomyces sp. NPDC059037 | reverse complement strand
CCCCTGTCGCCGGTACTCCCCCCCCCCCCCGCGGGGGGGTTTGCCCCCCCGAACTCGGCGGAGCCGGTGATTTACGGCCACCTCGCGGCCGGCGAAGCCGGAACTTTCGGGAAGGGGCGGGGTTGGGGAAAGAACCGCCGGAGGCACGGCCCGCACCCTTACCGATGAGTTCCGTGCCCCCGCACGGTCCCCCCAACGTGGAAGCCATCAAGCCGCCGGACCTCATCCTCACCGGCACCCTCGACCGAGAGGCGACGCACCGCCTCTGCGAGGAGGCCGGAGAACTGCTGCGCTCGGCAGACGCGGACGCCCCCGGCGTCCTCGTCTGCGACGTCGCAGACCTCGGCCCACCCGTCCTCGCCGCGATAGACGCCCTCGCCCGCCTCCAGCTCACCGCCCGCCGCGCAGGCGGCCGGATCCGGCTGCGGAACCCGGCCCCGGACCTGCGCGAGCTACTGCACCTCGTCGGGCTCCCCATGGAGATCGAGATGGGCCGGCGCACCGAACAGCGGGAACCACCGCGCCGTGTCCAGGAAGCAGTGGAAGCCCGCGATCCGCCCCTCGCCTGAGATCTCGATGACCTGGATCGCCCACGGCATGAACCCGCCCTTGTCGGGATCGGGTTTGTACTGGGCGAAGCCCGGCGTGCCGTTGACGTCGACCGGGAGCAGCCGGCCGTTCGCACACGTCGCGCCCATCGTGGACATGAAGCCCGTGATGTCCGACGTGCCCCGCAGCCACAGGTCGAACGGGGGCATCGTCATGACGGCGTCTTCGTGCAGCAACGCCGTCAGCGCCGCCATGTCGTAGCCCTCGAAGGCCGCCACGTACCGCTCAAGCAGCTTCTGCTGCTCGTCGTCCAGGGGGTCGGAGACGGCCGTGTCGTCGGCGGGCCCCTCGGCCAGCGTCGCCCGCGCCCGCTGCAGCGCGCTGTTGACGGAGGCCACCGAGGTGTCGAGGAGCTCGGCCGCCTCGCTGGCCTTCCACGCGAGGACCTCGCGCAGGATCAGCACCGCCCGCTGCTTGGGCGGCAGTTGCTGCAGGGCGGCGACGAAGGCGAGGCGCACCGACTCCTTGGCCACGGCGGCCTCGGCGGGATCGCTGACGGACGGCAGCACCCGCGCGTCCGGCATCGGCTCCAGCCACACATTGTCGGGGCGGGGCGTCAGCGCGGCCTGGGCCAGCGGGGCCGCCGCGGTGAGGTCCATGGGACGCGCGCGGCGGTTGCCCGCGTTCAGCATGTCCAGGCAGACGTTCGTCGCGATGCGGTACAGCCACGAGCGGATGCTGGAGCGGCCCTCGAACTTCTCGAAGCTCCGCCAGGCGCGCACCATCGTGTCCTGCACGGCGTCCTCGGCTTCGAAGGACGAGCCCAGCATGCGATAGCAGTACCCGGTCAGCTCGACCCGGTGCTTCTCCAGCGTGACGTCCAGTTCGGACGTCGTCCCTGCGCTTCCACTCATAACCGACCCACCCCTGCGGCTGCCACGAAAGTCCCAGCACTCCGTAAGCTACCGAAGCCCACTGACAATGGCCCCCGGAGTGGGAAAACCCGCAGGTGGGAAGGGTCATTCGCGGGGCGGTCAGTGCGCCGCCACAAGCCCCCGCCGCTCCTGGGCCCGGCGTTCCTGCGCCCGCGCCGCGTGCGATCCCCAGAGGGTGATCGAGACGACGCCGGCCACCGCGAGGAGCCCCAGCGCCACCGTCCCGGCCCAGCCGCCCGAGTGGAAGGCGATCGCGCCGAGCGTGCCGCCCGCGCTGGAGCCCAGGTAGTACGCCGACTGGTAGAGCGCCGAAGCCTGCGCCCGGCCCGTCGTGGCCGTACGGCTCACGGACGAGGAGGCGACCGCGTGCCCCGCGAAGAAGCCCGCGGTGATCAGGACCAGACCGAGCAGGACCATGACGATCGAGTCGGAGAGGGAGAGCAGCAGGCCGCCCGCGGTCGTGCTCACCGCCAGGTACAGCGCCCCGCGCCGGCCGAGCCGCGCCACCAGCTTCCCGGCGGCGGCCGAGGAGACCGTACCGACGAGATAGACGAGGAAGATCGAGCCGATGATGCCCTGGGGCAGCGAGAACGGCGCCTCGGTGAGGCGGTAGCCGATCACCGTGTAGACCGCGCCGAACACGGTCATGAACAGCGCGCCGATCGCGTACAGCCTGCAGAGCAGCGGGTTCGAGAGGTGCGAACGGATCGTCCTGCCAAGGGCCTTGGGGTTGAGCGAGCCCGGCGTGAAGTGGCGCGGCGCGGGCAGCAGCGCGCGGAAGGCGAGCGCGCACAGCACGGCGATGAGGCCGACGACGGCGAGCGCCCAGCGCCAGCCCCAGGCCTGCGCGACCCAGCCGGTGATGATGCGCCCGCTCATGCCGCCGATGGAGTTGCCCGCGACGAACATGCCGATCGCGGCGACCAGCGCCTTGGGCCGCACCTCCTCCGCGAGGAAGGCCATCGCGGACGCCGGGAGCCCGGCGAGCGCCGCGCCCTGGACGGCGCGCAGCGCGATGAGTACGCCGATGGAGGGCGCGAAGGGAATGAGCAGCCCCACGGTCACCGCGACCGTCAGGGAGACCGTCATCAGGGTCCGCCGCCCGAAGCGCTCGCTGAGTGCGCTCAGGGGCAGTACGAAGAGGGCCAGTGCGCCCGTGGCCGCCGAGACCGTCCAGCTCGCCGTGCTCGCGCTGACGCCGAAGTCGGCGGAGACGAGGGGGAGCAGCGCCTGCGTGGAGTAGAGGAGGGCGAAGGTCGCGACACCCGCGAGGAAGAGGGCGAAGCTCATCCGGCGGTAGCCGGGGCCGCCGGGCGTGAGGCGCGTGTCGGTGGAGTCGGTGGCAGGGGACGACGGGGTGAGGGCGACCGCATGGGTGGCGGACGCCCCGCTACTGGCAGGAGGCATGCATCGAACGTAGGCACTTGCGAATCATCCGTCCAATGCATGAACTGGCCATAATCGTTCCCATGGTGCATGAGAGCAGTTCAGCGGGGCGTCTGTCGCAGAGCAGTTACGCAAAGGACATCGGAAAGAGCGGTGGAAGGGAGGCGGCGGTGCCACCCGCCGAGCTCACGCCGGGCTCCTGGTCGGCACTGCTCTCGCCGCGGCTCGCGTACTTCGCGGGGGTCGCCCGCACCGAACACGTCACGCGGGCCGCGCAGGAGATGCAGGTGCCGCAGTCCACCCTGTCCCGTGCGCTGGTACGTCTCGAACAGGACCTGGGGGTCGACCTGTTCGCCCGGCACGGCCGTACGGTGTCGCTCACCCCGGCGGGGCGGACCTTCCTCGCCTCGGTCGAGCGGGCGCTGGGGGAGGTGGAGCGGGCCGCGGAGTCCGTCCGGGCGGACGCGGACCCGGCGTCGGGCAAGGTGGCCTTCGGGTTCCTCCACACGATGGGGTCGGAGACCGTGCCCGGTCTGATCCGCGCCTTCCGCGCGGACCATCCGCGGATCCGGTTCAGCCTCGTCCAGAACTACGGGGAGGCGATGATCGAGCGCCTGCGGGCGGGCGATCTCGACCTCTGCCTCACCTCACCCGTGCCGGACGCCCCGGATCTCGTCGCCCGCCGCCTTGACGAGCAGCGGCTGCGCCTCGTGGTGCCCGACGATCACCGCCTCGCCGCCCGCAAGCGGGTCCGCCTCTCGGAAGCGGCGGACGAGGCGTTCGTGACGCTGGAGCCCGGCTACGGCCTGCGCCGCATCACGGACGACCTCTGCCAGGAGGCGGGCTTCAAGCCGCGGGTGGCGTTCGAGGGCGAGGAGGCGGAGACCCTGCGGGGCCTGGTGGCGGCGGGCCTCGGCGTGGCCCTCCTCCCCCCACCGGCCGTCCCCCGCCCGGGAGTCGTGGAGCTGACGGTGACGGGCCAGCGGGCGGTACGAGAGATCGGCGTCGCCTGGCTGGACGGCCACCCGGACACGCCCCCGGTGGCGGCGTTCAAGAAATTCCTCCTGAGCCGGAGGGGGAGGCTGCTGCCGGAGTAGTTCTTCTTTCCCCGATCCCGCCCCTTCCCGAATCCTTTCCGGCTGCGCCGGCCGCGAGGCGGACGGGCTGAGGGGCGGGCGGGCAGCTGCGGAGATTCGGGTGGGTGGGCGGGAAAGAATCCGCCGCGAAGCGGCGGCGCGGCCGACAACGGCGAGTCGGCAGGTTGGAAGCGCTGCCGGGCAATCGGGTGGGTGGGCGGGAAAGATCGCCGCGAAGCGGCGGTCCTGAGCGATCAATGCCGCATCGACGCCCCGAAGCCGGAGGCCAGCGGCATCCGGAGCCCCAGCGGCGGCGGAGCCGCCAAGGCGTCCTCCAGGGGGCGGGCGTACGCGTGGCCGAAGAGGGAGCCGAGGACGAAGTCCGAGGTCAGGGCGAGGACTTCGGACTGGTGCTGGTGCAACCGGTGCCCGTCCGAGTGGACTTCGAACCGGCACACATCCCGGTTCGCCTTCTTCGCCCGCTGCGCAAACCGGAACGAAAGCTCAGGATCGGTCCGCTCATCGTTCGTGCCGTGCACGACAAGCACCCGCCGCCCCACGAGCTGCTTCACCGGTTCGGGGGACGCCGCGACATCGTCCTCGGGGAGCCAAGGGGCCAGCGCGAGGACGGAGTTCACCGCGTCGTGCCCGCCGGCCCGCAGCGCCGCCCGCCCGCCCATGTCCACGCCGACCAGGCAGACGGACACGTCGCCGTAGCGCCGGATGATCTCGTCCGCGGCCCAGTCCGCGTCGGCGGCGAGCTCCGCCTGCGCACCGTTCCACCCGCGGTAGCGGTACCGCACGACGTGCACCGCGAGCCCCTCGTCCCGCCCGTCACGGGCCAGTCTGCGGCCGAGCGCGCGCACCACGCTCGCGGCGATCGGGGGTGGTTTGCGGGCCGAGGTCTCGTGGCCGCCGGGAAGCAGCAGCACCGCGCCGCTGACCGCCGAAGGCCGCGTACCGATCACGCGCCCGAGCCTGGCCGCGCGCACGGAATCGGGCGTCGCTTGCTGTGCCATGACAGAACAGTGTCAGAAGCGATGGTGTACGCCACCCGTCCGCGGGGTCACTGTTACGTATCGACCCGTGAGATCCACCCGGCGATCTACGCGCGTAGGCGCTAGAGTGCCGAGATGACGAGCCAGACCACCAAAGCAGCCGGTCACACGGACCGCGAAACACCCAGCGCCGAACAGATCCGCCGCGCCCCCAAGGTGCTCCTCCACGACCACCTGGACGGCGGCCTGCGCCCCGGCACGATCGTCGACCTCGCCCGCGAGGCGGGGTACGAGTCACTGCCCGAGACCGACCCCGACAAGCTGGGGATCTGGTTCCGGGAGGCCGCCGACTCCGGTTCGCTGCCGCGCTATCTGGAGACCTTCGCCCACACCTGCGCGGTGATGCAGACGAAGGACGCCCTCAAGCGCGTGGCCGCCGAGTGCGCCGAGGACCTCGCCGAGGACGGCGTCGTCTACGCCGAGATCCGGTACGCCCCCGAGCAGCACCTGGAGCAGGGCCTCACCCTCGAAGAGGTCGTCGAGGCCGTCAACGAAGGCTTCCGGGAAGGCGAGCGGCGCGCGAAGGCCAACGGCCACCGCATCCGCGTCGGCGCGCTGCTCACCGCGATGCGGCACGCCGCCCGCGCCCTGGAGATCGCCGAACTCGCCAACCGGTACCGGGACCTGGGCGTCGTCGGCTTCGACATCGCGGGCGCCGAGGCGGGCTTCCCGCCCACCCGGCACCTCGACGCGTTCGAGTACCTGAAGCGCGAGAACAACCACTTCACGATCCACGCCGGCGAGGCCTTCGGCCTGCCCTCCATCTGGCAGGCCCTGCAGTGGTGCGGCGCCGACCGGCTCGGCCACGGCGTACGCATCATCGACGACATCCAGGTCGCCGACGACGGCACCGTGAAGCTCGGCCGCCTCGCCAGCTACGTACGCGACAAGCGCATCCCCCTGGAGATGTGCCCCAGCTCCAACCTCCAGACGGGCGCCGCGACCTCCTACGCCGAGCACCCGATCGGGCTGCTCCGCAAGCTGCACTTCCGGGCGACGGTGAACACGGACAACCGCCTCATGTCCGGCACCAGCATGAGCCGTGAGTTCGACCACCTGGTCGACGCTTTCGGTTACACGCTCGACGACATGCAGTGGTTCACAGTCAATGCGATGAAATCAGCGTTCATTCCTTTCGATGAACGACTGGCAATGATCAATGACGTGATCAAGCCCGGTTATGCCGAGCTGAAGTCCGAATGGCTGTTCCGTCAGACCGCTTCGACCAGCACTTCTGTCGGGTCCTAGCAGCAATTCGAGCATTGCGGGCGCGGTCGGGAACATTAATTCCCGGCCGCGTTTTGCTGTTTGCAGACGGCTCGCTCACATGTTTACGGTCATGGGCCGCTCAAAAGTCCCCGTCATCAAGGACGCATTGAAAATGAAGCAGTCTGCTGCCAAGACCCTCGGTGTCGCCGCTCTCGGTGCCGCCTTCGCCGCCGCCGGCGCGGGTGCCGCCGACGCCGCCCCGGCGGTGCCGAACCCCACGGCCGCCCTCGGCTCCGCCACCTCGACGCTCCCCGTCGGAGAGGCCGCCAAGACGCTGCCCGCCGGTGGCCCCGAGGCCCTGGCCGCCGGCCAGAACGCGCTCGGCACCACCATGCAGGCCGCCGCGCCGACCGTCGGCCAGCTCGCCAACGGACACACGCTCGCCAACGGCGAGGTCCAGCCCCGGACTGCGGCCCTGCCGGCCGCCGCCAACCCGGTCTCGGGCCTGCTCGGCGGCCTGCCGGCCGCGGGCCCGCAGGGCTCGGGTCTGCCGGTGAAGGGTCTGCCGCTCGGCTGATCCTCGCGCGCATCCGCGTACGCCGATGGGGCGCACCCTTTCGCAGGGGTGCGCCCCATCGGCGTACGTATGGAGACCTCTCACCAGGCTGCCTGCTGGGTCTTGCCCTCCGAGGGGAGCAGCACCCACAGCGCTATGTAGAGGAGGAACTGCGGTCCGGGCAGCAGGCAGGAGAGCACGAAGATCACGCGCATCGTCGTCGCCGACGTGCCGAACCGCTTGGCGAGGGCGGCACACACTCCGCCGATCATCCGGCCGTTCGTGGGGCGGGCAAGGGCGGTCATGGTGGCTCCTTCGTGAACCGTAGTGATCAGGTATGAGGTCCGGGGGCGTTTCCCCGATGACTCAAAGCTACGTTCACGAAGCGGGCAAAGCGTCGCTCTAGGGTGCGATACCGACCCTGGGAATCGTCGGGGTCGCACCCTGAGAAGCGTCCTCCCGCAGGAGGGCCGCGCGGTCCACCCCATCAGTACGGCGGCGGAGCCTGGCCCTGACGGCGGGCACCACGGCGAGATGCGCGAGGGCCACTCCCACGGTGTTCAGGAACAGCGAGTCGATGTCGACGACCTGCCCCGGCACCCCGGTCTGCAGCAGCTCGATGCCCAGCGAGAGCAGCGCCCCCGCCGCGATCGTGCGGACCAGCGAACCCAGCGGCGACACATGGACCCGCCCGCCGGCCAGCGGAAGCAGCACGCCGAGCGGCGCGAGCAGTAGCAGGCTGCCGCCTATCTGCCGGGCGGCCTGCGCGGGACCGAGCGCCAGATCCGCCTTGATGCCGGCGAACGGCTGCAGATTCGCCGCGCTGACCCAGGGCACGTCCAGTGGACGCAGCGTGAACCATCCGACGAGCAGAAGGTGCGCGACGAGGAGGAATCCTCCCGCCGCGCGGAAGCGGATGGCGGCCCCGTGGCCGCCCGAGCCTTGACGCACGTCCCCCTAGACGCGCCGAGCGGCAGGATCGGTTCCGCGTATCTCATCCCGGTACGGGGCGCTGTCTTGATCGCGCGCGGTCACTGTCTCAATCGCGGGCGACGTGACGCTCCGAGGTCACTGCGGCCGCTCAAGGAGTGCGGTCACTTCACCGTTTCCGCAGGCGGTGCCTCCGTACCCGGGCGCTGCCTGACGGCCTGCGTGCATTCGTAGCGGCGCAGCGGGGCGTCACCGGGGCCGCCCAGGATCACCGAGCGCTCGCCGGCCGCCGCCGCGCTGTCCGCGTAGGTGCAGACGATCTGCGCGAGGGCGAAGGCCGACAGATCCTCCGGCGGCGTGCTGAACCGCAGCGCGTCGTCCGGATCGTCGTCGCCGGGACCGCTGACGACCGTGCCGCCGCGTACGTCCGTGGCGAAGCCCGCCTGCTTCTCGGGGTCCGACGGCGGATGCTCCAGCTCGTCGAGGAGCGCCTGCGCGATGCGTACGCGGTCGGTCGTCGCCTTGTCGGCGGGGATCCGCACCGTGCGGTCGACGGTCACCAGCTGTGCCGCGCACACCAGGAAGACCTGCACCGGGATGCCGCTCGACTGCGACGCGATGCTCGACCCGGACATCACACACGGCACCCGCGAGGGCCCCGGGCCGAAGTCGGTCGGCACCTCCGTCGACCGGATGCCGCACGCGGTCAGCGTCGCGGTCAGCGCGGCGGCAAGGAGCGCGGCACGCAGCCGTCGCCGGTTCATCGCTTCTCTCCCTTGCCCGCGCCGTCCGCGCCCTTGCGGGGCTCGTCGGTGCCGTCCGCGTCGTCCGCGTCGTCCGGTTCTTCCTCCACCAGCGGCCTGGGATCGCGCGGCAGCCACAGCGTGAACACGGCGCCGCCCTTGGGGGAGTTGGCGGCGGTGATCTCACCGCCGTGGATGTGGGCGTTCTCCAGGGCGATGGAGAGCCCGAGCCCGCTGCCCTCCGAACGCGGCCTGGACGCACTCGCCTTGTAGAAGCGGTCGAAGACATGCGGCAGTACGTCCTCGGGGATGCCGGGGCCCCCGTCGCGCACCGCGATGACCAGCTTCTCGCCCGCGAGCCGCACCGAGACCTTCACCGGGGAGCCGCCGTGCTTGAGTGCGTTGCCGATGAGGTTCGCCAGGATCACATCGAGGCGGCGCGGGTCGAGCCGCACCATGATGCCGCGCTCCGCGTCGAGCTCGACCGCGTCGAGCCAGGCGCGGGCGTCGATGCACGCCGTGATCTGGTCGGCGATGTCGACGTCGTCCAGGACGAGCCGGGCCGTGCCCGCGTCGAAGCGGGTGACCTCCATCAGGTTCTCCACCAGGTCGTTGAGCCGGCGGGTCTCGCTGACCACGAGGCGCACCGCGGGCTCGATCATCGGGTCGACCGACCCGGTCTCGGCGTCCAGCTCCTCTTCGAGGACCTCCGTCACCGCGGTGATCGCGGTCAGCGGCGTACGCAGTTCGTGCGACATGTCGGCGACGAAGCGGCGCGACGCCTCGTCACGGGCGCTCATGTCGTCGACCTTCTTCTCCAGGCTCTCCGCGGTCCGGTTGAACGTCCGTGACAGATCGGCCAGTTCATCCGTGCCCGACACCCTCAGCCGGGTGTCCAGCTTGCCCTCGCCGAGCCGCCGCGCGGCCACGCCGAGCCGGTGCACCGGCTTGAGCACGGTGGTCGCCGCCGCCTGCGCGAGCAGCGCGGAACCGATCAGCGCGAGCCCCGTGGCGATGGCGAGCGACCAGCCGAGCGAGCTCAGGTCCTTCGCCTCCGGCTCAAGGGACTTGAGCATGTAACCGGTGGGCCCGCCGCCGATGACCTTCGCGCCGCCCACCAGATACGGGGTGCCGTCGTCGACGGTCCGCTGCCAGTACAGGTGGTACGGGCTCTTGTTGCTGGAGGTGAGCGGCTGTTCCTTGTTCACCGTCACCCGCAGCGACTTGGGCACGTCGGCGAGCGTGAAGGCGTCCAGGTCGGAGTAGCCGACGACGGTGTCACCGTCGCCGTTCTCACCGATCAGCAGCACGCTGTAGCGCTGGCTGCTGTTCGCCATCGTCCCGGCGGCCTGCTGCAGTTCGTCCTGCGTCGGATGGGGCGGCAGCGCCCCCGCGCGGGTCTGCATCTCCTGCTGGAAGTCCTTCAGCGCCGCGTCCTGTGCACGGGTGAGCACCGCCTCGCGGTTGAGCCAGTACGCGATTCCGGACGCCGAGACGGCGGCGGTCAGC
Source organism: Streptomyces sp. NPDC059037 (assembly GCF_042740015.1). Classification (NCBI taxonomy): domain Bacteria; kingdom Bacillati; phylum Actinomycetota; class Actinomycetes; order Kitasatosporales; family Streptomycetaceae; genus Streptomyces; species Streptomyces sp. NPDC059037. Next base: position 22,055 of record NZ_JBHYIG010000084.1, on the reverse strand, counting down.
GCCACCAGACCGAACACCACGACGAGCCGGAGCCGCAGGCTCGTGAAACGCAGCCCTGCCAGTATCGCCTTGCGCGCCGCGGCCCAACCGCGGAGCCTGTCCTGCGGTTTGGTCACTGAGGAGTGTCCAGCCGGTAGCCGACCCCACGCACCGTACGGATCAGTGTCGGCGAGGACGGGACGTCCTCCACCTTCGCGCGCAGCCGCTGCACACACGCGTCGACGAGCCGGGAGTCACCGAGATAGTCGTGCTCCCACACCAGACGCAGCAACTGCTGCCGCGACAGGGCCTGTCCGGGCCTGCGGCTCAGCTCAAGGAGCAGCCGCAGCTCGGTCGGCGTGAGCTGCAGATCCTCGCCGTTCTTCGTCACGGTCATCGCGGCGCGGTCGATGACGAGCGAACCGAACGTCGCCGCGTCATTGGCCTCGCGCTCACCGCGCCGGAGCACCGCACGGATCCGGGCGTCGAGCACCCGTCCCTGCACGGGTTTCACGACATAGTCGTCGGCGCCGGACTCGAGCCCGACCACCACGTCGATGTCGTCACTGCGCGCGGTCAGCAGGATGATCGGCAACTGGTCGGTGCGCCGGATGCGACGGCACACCTCGAACCCGTCGATGCCCGGCAGCATCACATCCAGCACGATCAGGTCCGGCCGCTGCTCACTGAGCAGTTTCAGGCCGTCCTCGCCGGTGGCAGCAGTAGCCACCCGATGCCCTTGGCGGGTGAGCGAAAGCTCAAGGGCTGTACGGATGGCGTCGTCGTCCTCGATCAGCAACAGGGAAGGCACGGACGTCATTCTGTCCCATGGTGCGGCCACAGTTCGACTGTTGGGAGCCCTCCCACACTTCTCCCCTACAGACATGAGGGCTGTTGCAGGCCTGTGACAGTCGGCGGACACCGTCATGAAGTGCCTCGGGCAGAGTTTTGGTCACACGGAAGAAGCCAGACTCCACCGACGGGGGGCGCGAGATGAACACGCTGCACAGCACCAGCTCAAGCGCAGTTGTCACGCGTCTCCACGACGTGGCTCGGACTGCCGAGAGGCACGAGAAGTCCGGTGCCGTGAGCGGGCGGGGGTGCGCTCGCGGCACCGGGCGTCAGCACACCGCGTTCATGACGGTGGTTGACGTACTCCCGGGCGTCATCGGGGGAACTGACGGGGGAGCTCACGGGGGAGCCGCGTACAGGGAGGACACGGGGGAGCGCACTTCAGCGTCGGAGGCGGAGTTCACCGCCTACGTCCAGGAGCGTCGTGCCTCCCTGTACGCAACCGCCTACCACCTGACCGGTGACCGTTTCGAGGCCGAGGATCTGCTGCAGAGCGCCCTCTTCTCGACGTACCGGGCCTGGGACAGGATCAGCGACAAGGCCGCGGTCGGCGGGTACCTCCGCCGCACCATGACCAATCTGCACATCAGCGCGTGGCGCCGCCGCAAGCTGAACGAATACCCGACCGAGGAACTGCCGGAGACGGCGGGCGACACGGACGCGATGCGGGGCACGGAACTCCGCGCGGTTCTCTGGCAGGCCCTGGCCCGCCTTCCCGAACTGCAGCGGACGATGCTGGTCCTGCGCTACTACGAGGGCCGCACGGACCCCGAGATCGCGGACATCCTCGACATCAGCGTGGGCACGGTGAAGTCCAGCATCTGGCGCTCCCTGCGCCGGCTGCGCGAGGACGAGGTCCTCAGCTTCGGCCGTGACCAGGAGGAGTCCTTCGGCGAGTTGGTCGCCTGAGGATCACGGGGGCCGCCGCTCCTAGGGGGGAAGCGGCGGGAAGTATCGGGGGGACCACGGGGGAGACGGGGTCACGGGGGACCACGGGGGAAAGAGGCAGCGGGACCGGAAGGCCGGGGGGTCTTTCCGGTCCTTCTGCTTTGTTGCGGGGTGATCGCGTGGGTGGGCGGGAAAGATTCCGCCGTGAAGCGGCGGTCTAGAACGCCCGAGCCTTCACACACCGCCCGGCCGCGGCAGCGGCGACCCGCCCCAGCGCCTCGTCACGCCCGCAGGGATGCGCCCCAAGCGCACTCTGCCGAGCCACGATCGCCCGCTCGGCCCGCATCAGCCGCCACCCCCTCCGGAGGAGGAACGGCACGGACTTGCGGCCCTCGCGCAGGTCCCGCAGCAGCCGTCGCCGGAACGTGGTGGACGGCCGCCCCCGCAGACAGATCGCGTCGGCGAGCACGCCGATCTCCCTGCACTGCTCCACGATGTCCGCCGCGAAGATCCCCTCCGCGATGAACACCGGCGTGCGCTCGATGTCCATCGTGGACTCGCCCGTCCGGGAGCTGGTGGAGATGTCGTACACGGGGACGCTCGTACGTCCCGTGCGGCAAAGGCGCTCGATGGCGGCGACGGCGGTCTCGCGGTCCCAGGACGCGGGGGAGTCCCAGTCGATGTCGGCGCTGCCCGGCACCTGCGGCAGCGTCGGGTCGTCGGCCTCTTTGTAGAAGTCGTCGAGGCACAGCACCGGAAGGCCCGAGCGGGCGGCGAACGACGACTTGCCCGAGCCGGAGGGGCCGGCGAGCAGCACGACGCGGGTGGGTATCGGGGGATGGGAACTCACGAGAGACCAGTGTGCGGCATGGAGCCCCTCAGGCGACCCCACGGGTCGGGCTTTGGTGCCCGCACCACACCTCAACTACGCTACGTGGGCAACTGGTTACCCAAAGTCGATATGGGCGGTAGATCGATGGCACGAAACTCAGCAGGCCCCAAGTCTTTCTCGCGCGCTCTGCTGCACGCGGGTGTGACCGTCACCGTCGCGGGGGCGGCGCTGGGGGTCGGCGGCGCGGCGACGGCGAGCGCGGCGCCTGCTGCCCCGCAGGCCACCGATGATGTGACGGCGGCCGGCGCGGGCCTGCACCAGGCGGTGCGGGGCGGCCTCGGGCCCGCCAAGAACCTGAAGCTGAATCCGCTGGCCGGTACGGGGGTCGATCCGCTCGATAACGCGGTGGGTACCCGCATCGCGGACTTCAAGCCGATCACTACCGCGGCGGCGACGGGGCCGCTGGCCGGCGGGGCCTCGCTCGATGAGTTGCCTCTGGTGGGTCCGGCGACTGGGCTGCTGCCCGGCTGATTCCTATTTCTCTGCGGGTGCGTTGTGGCTGGTCGCGCAGTTCCCCGCGCCCCTTCGGGGCACGGTCATTCGCGCCGCAGCGGCACCTCCCTGACCAGCCATGCCACCGCGAACGCCGCAGCCCCAAGCAGAGCCACCCCGAGCGCCACCCCATGCAGCCCGCCGGTCACGGCAACACGCACCGCATCGCGTACCCCCTCCGGCATCCCCCAGGATGCCTCCGGCGTCCAGGAAGTGCCGCCCTCCGGCATGCCGGCCGAGGTGAGCCTGCTGGAGTAGACCGCGCCGAGCACCGCGACGCCGAGCGAGCCGCCGATCGTGCGAAGGAGCGTCGCGGTGCCGGTGGCGGCGCCCATGTCGCGCGGCTCGGCGCTGTTGATGGTGATCAGCAGGGTGCTCTGCATGAGGAAGCCCATGCCGGTGCCGAGTACGAGGGTCAGCGCGGAGGTCACGGCCGTCGGGGTGTCCGCGCCGACCGCGAGGAACGCGAGGCCGCCGACGGTCGTCAGCGTGCCGCCGATGATGGTGTAGGCGCGGTAGCCGCCGCCCTTGGACGTGATCCGGCCCAGCAGGAGCTGCGCGCCGAACATGCCCGCCATCAGCGGAAGCAGCAGCATGCCGCTGGCCGTCGACGATGCGCCGCGGACGAACTGCATGTACTGCGGGAGATAGCTGGACGCCCCGAGCATGGCGCCGCCCACCAGGAAGCAGAGGATCTGGGCGAGCGTGAAGTTGCGGTCGGCGAAGAGCCGGGGCGGGATGATCGGCTCGGCGGCTCGCCGCTCGACCCGGGCGAACCAGACCAGGGCGCCCGCGCCGAGCACGCCGAGCCCGAGGATCTGCGGTGACGCCCAGCCGTAGGTGGTGCCGCCCCAACTGCCCAGGAGGGTGAGGGCGAGGATGCCCGCGGAGAGCAGCGCCGCTCCCTTGTAGTCGATCCGGGCCTTGACGCGCTCGGTGCGCAGGCGCAGGCGCAGGGCGATGATGAGCAGGGCGATCGCGCCGATGGGCACGTTGACGTAGAAGACCCAGCGCCAGTCGAGCCGGTCGGTGAGGAAGCCGCCGAGCAGCGGTCCGCCGACCAGCGCCACGGGCATCATCGCGCCGATCATCGACTGCGAGCGGCCGGCCTGCGACGGGGGCAGCATGACGCCGATGATCGAGATGGCGCCGACCATGAGGCCGCCCGCGCCGAGGCCCTGTACGGCACGGAAGGCGATGAGCTGCCCCATGTCCTGGGCGAGTCCGGAGAGCACGGAGCCGGCGAGGAACACCGCGATCGACCAGACGAAGCTGCCCTTGCGCCCGTACAGGTCGCCGAGCTTGCCCCAGATGGGGGTGGAGACGGACGCGGTGAGCAGATAGGCCGTCACCACCCAGGAGAGGTGGTCGAGGCCGCCCAGGTCGCCGACGATCGTGGGCAGGGCGGTGCCCACGATCGTGCCGTCGAGCAGGCCGAGCATCAGGCCGAGCAGCAGCCCGAAGAGGACGAGCTTGGACGGGCCGCCCTCGTCGGCCGGTTGCGTCGCGCCGTCCGGCGTCGGCGGGATGCCCGTCTCTTCCGTACGTTGACTCATGGTTCCCCCCAGGGGTGTGACGAGACGTCAGACGGCGTACGCGCGGATGGACTTGGCGTCCCGCAGCGCGTGTGCCCACCAGGCGAGCTGGTCGAGCAGGGCCTCGGCGGCGGCGTCCACGGCCGGGTCGTCGACGGTGCCGTCCTCGCCGAACGCTCCGTACGCGTTGTGGAAGCTGACCGTGTTGCGGATGGTCGTGGCGTTCAACTCGGCCATGACGACGCGGAGTTGCTCGACCGCGCGCAGGCCGCCGGAGAGGCCGCCGTAGGAGACGAAGGCGACCGGCTTGCCGTGCCACTGCGTGTTGTGCCAGTCGATGGCGTTCTTCAGGGAGGCCGGGAAGCTGTGGTTGTACTCCGGTGTGACGAAGACGAACGCGTCGGCGGCGTCGAGGCGCGGTGACACCTGGGCGAGCGCCTCCGCGACGCCGGGTGCGAGCGGCTGCCCGAAGGCGGGCAGGGCGGTGGGCAGCGGGGTCTCGGCGAGGTCGACGACATCGGCCTTCATGTCGTCGCGCCGGTCGAGATGCCCCGTCAGCCACCGGGTGACGACGGGTGCGAAACGGCCCTCGCGGGTGCTGCCGACGACGACGGCGACCTGGAGCGGCCGATCGATGCTGCTGGTCATGTGGATCCCCCTGAGAGTGCTGAATGTGTACGGCGTATCTGGATGCGTACAACGTACACGTCAGTGTGTACAGCGTCTACTGAGGGATACGTTGTACGCTGAGCGCCCGACGGAGAGGAGCCCGGTTGTGGCTGGTCAGAAGAGGGACGGCAAGGCGGAGCCGGACAAGTCGCTCTGGGAGCGTCTCGAACAGCCGGCCGCGCCCCGCGCCTCACTGACCCTGGAGCGGATCGGTGCCGTCGCGGTCGAGGTCGCCGACGCGGAGGGCTTCGCCGCCGTCACCATGCGCCGGCTCGCCACGGAGCTGGGGGTCGCGCCGATGGCCGCGTACCGCCATGTCTCCGGCAAGGACGATCTGTGGGCGCTGATGGCCGAGCGGGTGGCGGCCGAGGTCGTGATCCCCGAGGAACTGACCGGCTGGCGCGAGGTGCTGCGGGACTTCGCCCTGCTGACCCGGGAGTCGATGCGGCGCCACCCTTGGGTGGGCCAGCTGCCCACGGCGACCTTCGTCCTCACCCCGGGCCGGTTGGCCATCGCCGAGCGGCAGTTGGCCGCGCTCGACGGCCTTGGCCTCGACGAGGACACGATGATGGTGGCGTTCCGCACCGTCAGCGCCTACGCGCACGGCGCGGCCTCGTCCGAAGTGGCCCTGCAGGAGTGGACTCAGGCCGAGGGCTGGTCCTCCGGCGCCGAGGTCCGTAGGGGTCTGGCACCGCAGATGACGTACCTCATGGAGACCGGCCGCTATCCCACGTACAAGCGCTACGGCCTGCGGGCGACGCGCAAGGACGATCCGACCTGGGCGTTCGAGACGGGCCTCGAGTGTGTCCTCGACGGGATCGCGGCGCGGTTCGGCATCTGAGGCCGATGAGCTGTTGAAAGGGCGAATCCCCCGGCCCCCTGGGCGGAGGATGGGCGGGGGGGGGCCGCGGGGAGTTTGGGCCGGGTGGA
>NZ_JBHYIG010000084.1:3520-15808 GCF_042740015.1 Streptomyces sp. NPDC059037 | reverse complement strand
GTGCGCTCTGGTCGAGCTTGTCTCGGAGCCCCCGCGCCCCCCCGCGCCCGCGGGGGGGGGGGGGGGCGCGCCCCCCCCCCCGCGGGGAGATGGCTCAGTCAGTAGGAGGAGCCGGACGCGCCAAGCGAACCCGTCGGGTGCCAGACCGTCTTGGTCTCCAGGAAGGCCGTCAGGCGGTGCGTGCCGGGGTCGGCCGACCAGTCCGCGGAGTCCACAGCCTGTGGACGCGCGACGCGCTTGAGGTTGTCGGCGGCCGCGACCTCGAGCTCCTTGGCCAGTACGTCGTCCTCGACGCCCGCCAGGTCGATCGCGTTCACGTCCTGGTGCGCGGCGAGCGACGGGGTGATCTCCGCCGTCCTGCCGGACAGGATGTTCACGACGCCGCCCGGCAGATCGGAGGTGGCGAGCACCTCGCCAAGGGAGAGCGCGGGGAGCGGGGAGTCCTCGCTCGCGATCACCACGGCCGTGTTGCCGGTCGCGATCACCGGGGCGATCACCGAGACCAGGCCCAGGAAGGACGACTTCTGCGGGGCGACGACCGTCACCACGCCCGTCGGCTCGGGCGACGAGAGGTTGAAGAAGGGGCCCGCGACCGGGTTGCCGCCGCCCACGATCTGGGCGATCTTGTCGGTCCAGCCCGCGTACCACACCCAGCGGTCGATGGCCGCGTCCACGACGGCGGCGGCCTTCGACTTGGAAAGCCCCTCGGCGTCGGCGACTTCCCGTACGAACTGGTCCTTGCGGCCCTCCAGCATCTCCGCGACGCGGTAGAGGATCTGGCCGCGCAGATACGCCGTCTTGCCGGCCCAGCCGCCCTGCGCCTTGCGCGCGGCGACGACCGCGTCACGGGCGTCCTTGCGGGAGGAGAGCGGGGCGTTGGCCAGCCACTTGTTCTTCGAGTCCGTCACCTCGTACACCCGGCCGCTCTCGGAACGCGGGAACTTCCCGCCGACGTACAGCTTGTAGGTCTTCAGGACCGTGAGTCGCTCAGACATTGAGGTACGCCTCCAGGCCGTGGCGGCCGCCCTCGCGGCCGTAACCCGATTCCTTGTAGCCGCCGAAGGGCGAGGTCGGGTCGAACTTGTTGAACGTGTTGGCCCAGATGACGCCCGCGCGCAGCCGCTCGGCGACCGCGAGGATGCGGGAGCCCTTCTCCGTCCAGATGCCGGCGGAGAGGCCGTACTGAGTGTTGTTGGCCTTGGCGACGGCCTCTTCCGGCGTACGGAAGGTGAGCACCGAGAGCACCGGGCCGAAGATCTCGTCGCGGGCGACGGTGTGCGCCTGCGTGACGTTCGTGAAGAGCGTCGGCGCGAACCAGTAGCCGGAGGAGGGCAGTTCGCACGGGGCGGACCAGCGCTCGGCGCCCTCCGCCTCGCCCGTCTCGGTCAGGGCCTTGATACGGGCGAGCTGCTCCGCGGAGTTGATCGCGCCGATGTCGGTGTTCTTGTCGAGCGGGTCGCCCAGGCGCAGGGTGGTCAGGCGGCGCTTGAGGGCGTCGAGCACCTCGTCCTGCACCGACTCCTGTACGAGGAGGCGCGATCCGGCGCAGCAGACCTGGCCCTGGTTGAAGAAGATGCCGGTGACGATGCCCTCGACGGCCTGGTCGATGGGGGCGTCGTCGAAGACGATGTTCGCGCCCTTGCCGCCCAGTTCGAGCGTGACCTTCTTGTCCGTGCCCGCGACCTGGCGTGCGATGGCCTTGCCGACGGCGGTCGAGCCGGTGAAGGCGACCTTGTCGACATCGGGGTGGGCGGTCAGGGCCGCGCCCGCGTCGCCGTATCCCGGAAGGATGTTGACGACGCCCTTGGGCAGGCCCGCCTGGCGGCAGATGTCCGCGAAGAACAGGGCACTCAAGGGAGTGGTCTCGGCGGGCTTCAGGACGACCGTGTTGCCCGTCGCGAGCGCCGGGGCGATCTTCCAGGCCAGCATCAGGAGCGGGAAGTTCCAGGGGATGACCTGGCCGGCGACGCCGAGCGGCGCCGGGTTCGCGCCGTACCCCGCGTGGTCGAGCTTGTCGGCCCAGCCCGCGTAGTAGAAGAAGTGCGCGGCGACCAGGGGGAGGTCGGCGTCGCGCGTCTCCTTGATGGGCTTTCCGTTGTCGAGGGTCTCCAGGACGGCCAGTTCGCGGCTGCGCTCCTGGATGATCCGGGCGATCCGGAAGAGGTACTTGGCGCGCTCGGCGCCCGGCAGCGCCGACCACTTCTCGAAGGCCTTGCGGGCGGCCTTCACCGCGCGGTCGACGTCTTCGGAGGAGGCCTGTGCGACCTCGGAGAGGACCTCTTCGGTGGAGGGCGAGACGGTCTTGAAGACCTTGCCGTCCGCCGCCTCCACGAACTCGCCGTCGATGAACAGGCCGTACGACGGCGCGATGTCGACGACGGAGCGGGACTCCGGTGCGGGGGCGTACTCAAAAGCTGTGGAAGTCATGGGTCAGTCCACCGTCACGTAGTCGGGGCCGGAGTAGCGGCCCGTGGCCAGCTTCTGGCGCTGCATCAGCAGGTCGTTGAGGAGCGATGAGGCGCCGAAGCGGAACCAGTGGTTGTCCAGCCAGTCCGCGCCCGCGGTCTCGTTCACCAGGACGAGGAACTTGATCGCGTCCTTGGTGGTGCGGATGCCGCCGGCGGGCTTCACCCCGACCTGTACCCCGGTCTGCGCGCGGAAGTCGCGTACGGCTTCCAGCATCAGGAGGGTGTTGGCGGGGGTGGCGTTGACGCCGACCTTGCCGGTCGAGGTCTTGATGAAGTCGGCGCCCGCGAGCATGCCGATCCAGGATGCGCGACGGATGTTGTCGTACGTCGAGAGCTCACCGGTCTCGAAGATGACCTTGAGCCTGGCCTCGCCGGAGGCTTCCTTCACGGCGCGGATCTGCTCGAACACCGTCATGTAGTCGCCCGCCAGGAAGGCGCCCCGGTCGATGACCATGTCGATCTCGTCGGCGCCGGCCGCGACCGCCTCGCGTACGTCGCCGAGCTTCACGTCGATGGCGGCGCGGCCCGCGGGGAAGGCGGTCGCCACGGAGGCGACCTTCACGCCGCTGGCGCCGACGGCCTCCTTGGCGACGGCCACCATGTCCGGATAGACGCAGACCGCGGCGGTCCTCGGGGTGCTGCGGTCGGTCGGATCCGGGTTGACCGCCTTCGCGCCGAGCGCCCTGACCTTGCCGGGGGTGTCGGCGCCCTCCAGGGTCGTCAGGTCGATCATCGAGATGGCCAGGTCGATGGCGTACGCCTTCGCCGGGGTCTTGATCGAGCGGGTGCCGAGCGCCGCGGCGCGCGCCTCCAGGCCGACCGTGTCGACGCCGGGCAGCCCGTGGAGGAAGCGGCGCAGCGTGCCGGCCGACGCGGTGGCGTCGGCGAGTGCGTGTGCAGTTGCGGGAGCAGTGGGCATGGTCACGAGGGGAGCATATCTACGCGCGTAGCGGCTGTACAGGGGGGCGGGCGCCGCCCCGAAATCCCCGCGGCGGATCGCTCAGGCAGAATCGACGCATGAGTGAGCCCCAGCCTCCCGTCGCGGAGCCCGAGTACAAGGACCGGACGTTCCGGTCGTCCGGCGGTATCGCCGGTGGCGTCCTGCTGCTCGCCGTCGGCGGCTGGCTCGGCATCGACGCCGTGATCCGGGGGGAGGGCCGCACGCCGTGGCTCGCGCTCGCCGGGCTGATCTTCGCGGTGCCGCTCGTCGTCGCCTTCACCGTGCGCCCCGCCGTGTACGCCAACGACGACCGGCTGCGCATCAGGAACCCCTTGCGGACGATCACGCTGCCGTGGGCGTCCGTCTCGGGCCTCCGCTCCGGCTACTCGAACGAGGTCTTCACCCAGTCGGGCACCAAGTACCAGCTCTGGGCCATCCCGGTCTCCCTGCGCGGCCGCAAGAAGGCCGCCCGCAGGCAGTCGCAGGGCGCGGCGGCGGGCGACCCGAGCGTGGGGACCGGGGTCAATCGCCGCCCCGGTCACGCGGACCCGCTGCGCGCACCCGGTGACCAGATCATGGACGACCTGCGCGAGATCGCCGAGCGCCGCGGCTCCGCGGAGTCGGCGCAGGGGGAGCCGGTGGTGCGCTGGAGCTACGAGATCCTCGCGCCGGTGGTTGCGGGCGCGGTGTTGCTTGCCGTGCTGCTGATCGTTGGCTAGGCGCTATTCGCTCCGCGGGAAGTGCGTGACTCGTCTGCGGGGCCGTCGTGGCTGGTCGCGCAGTTCCCCGCGCCCCTTCGGGGCGCTGTGGCTGGTCGCGCCCACGCGGCGGAGGCGCCCCTTCGGGGCGCTCACGGCGGCCCCAGCCACGCAAGGAGCATGTGGCCGCCGAATGCCGCCGACGTGACGGCCGCCGCCCCGAGCACCGTCACGGCGACATGCGTCCGTGCGCGGGCCAGCGCCGCGGCCGCCGGCAGCAGCAAGGGGAAGCCGGGCATCAGGAAGCGGGCCCTCGGGAAGTAGACGCCCTTGCTGCCGAGCACGATCGCGAGGAGCAGTCCGCTGAAGACGAGCAGCGGCAGCGGCTGGCGGTCGCCCACCGACAGGACGAACAGCGCCAGCGCGGCGAGCAGCGTGGCCGTCACCATCGTCAGGAACAGCTGCGGCCGTTGGGCGGCGAGGAGGTCGTACATCGTGCGCAGTGTCCCGACGCCGCCGTCCCACTCGTTGCGCCACAGCTTCTGTACGGCGAAATAGCCGTCCCAGCGGCCCAGCCTGAGCCCCACCCAGCCGACGTACGCGAGCCAGCCGAGCGGCGCCAGAAGGGCCCCCAGGACGGCGCGCAGGGGGAAGCGTCCTGCCGTCCCGCGGCGCAGGGCGAGCAGCGCCGTCAGGGAGACGGCCGCCGCGAGGGCCACACCGGTCGGGCGGGTGAGCCCCGCGAGCGCGGCCAGGGTGCCCGCCCACACCCAGCGGCCGGTGAGCACGGCGTACAGCGCCCACGCGGTGAGCGCCGTGAAGAGGGACTCCGTGTAGCCCATCCACTGCACGAGAGCGACGGGGAGCGAGCCCCAGAGGATGGCGAGGACAACGCCGGCCCGGCGGCCGTAGAGGCGGTCGCCGACCGCGAAGATCCCCCACGCGGCGAGGAACGAGCACGCTACGGAGAGCGCGAGCCCGACCGCGCCGCGCGGCTCGGGGGCGAGGACCTCGCCCGCCCTGACGAGCAGCGGGTAGAGCGGGAAGAACGCCAGGTTGTTCGCGTCGATCTGGGTGCCCAGGGTGTGCGCGTACCCGTTGCCGGCGATCTTCAGATACCAGTCGCAGTCCCAGGACTCCGCGAGCAGGTGCCAGATCCCGCGGTGCTCCCTGCGGGCCCAGAGGGCGAAGACGACAGCGCCGATGACGCGTACGGCCGCGTAGGCGAGGAGTGCCGGGGAGGCGTGGCGCAGGGCGTGGGCCGCCCGTGCGGGAGGGCGGGGCGACGGCCGTGCGGCGGTGCCGCGGCTCCGGGACGCCGGGACCCGTGACGGGGCGGTCGGGATCTCAGGGGTCGGTCCGTACGGCACTGCGGCGGCTCCGGGAACGTGAAAGTGCGCTACCGGTCGACCCTTCCTGGGGGACCGGCAGCGCACCGGATCGCTGCGTCACATGCCGTACGTGAACCACCCGGACGGGTGGCCCGGGGTGGTTCAGATGCCCGCGGCCGCCGAGAGGTCGCGCTTGATCGCGGCGAGGAGATCGGCCGCCGTCGCGCGGGCACCCGGCAGGGCGGACGTGTCCGCCACCGGGACGACCACCTCCAGGTAGCACTTGAGCTTCGGCTCGGTGCCGCTGGGGCGGACGATGACGCGCGCGCCGTCCAGCGTGTAGCGCAGGCCGTCCGTGGGCGGCAGCTTGTCCGTGCCCTGCGTCAGGTCCTCGGCCTTCGTCACGGGCAGGCCCGCGAGCGCCGTCGGCGGCTGCTCGCGCAGCTTGCGCATGGCGTTCGCGATCAGGGAGAGGTCCTCCACCCGCACCGAGAGCTGGTCCGTGGCGTGCAGCCCGTGCTCGACGGCCAGGTCGTCGAGGAGGTCGAGGAGGGTGCGGCCCCCCGCGGCGGAGCCGCTATTCGACTCAGCCTTGAGCTCGGACGCCAGCTCGGTGAGGAGCAGCGCCGCCGTGATGCCGTCCTTGTCGCGTACGCCCTCGGGGTCCACGCAGTAGCCGAGCGCTTCCTCGTAGCCGTACCGCAGGTCCTCCACGCGGGCGATCCACTTGAAGCCGGTGAGGGTCTCTTCGTAAGGAAGACCCGCCTTTTCGGCGATACGGCCCAGGAGCGAGGACGACACGATCGACTCGGCGAAGGTGCCGCGCGCGCCGCGCCGTACCAGATGGGCCGCCAGGAGAGCGCCCACCTCGTCGCCCCGGAGCATGCGCCAGTCCGCGCCGTCCTTGACGGCGGCCGCGCAGCGGTCCGCGTCCGGGTCGTTGGCGATGATCAGGTCCGGGTCCGTCTCGCGGGCCTGCGCGAAGGCGAGGTCCATCGCGCCCGGCTCCTCCGGGTTCGGGAACGCGACCGTCGGGAAGTCCGGGTCCGGCTCGGCCTGCTCGGCGACGAGGACCGGGGCGGGGAAGCCGGCCCGGGCGAACGCCGCGAGGAGCGTGTCCTTGCCGACGCCGTGCATCGCCGTGTAGACGGTGCGGGCGGTGCGGGGGGACTCCGGGGCCAGGACCGCGTCCGTACGCGCCAGATAGGCGTTCAGGACGTCGTCGCCGAGGGTCTCCCAGCCGCTGTCGGGCCGGGGGACGTCGTGCAGGCTCGCGATCGCGTCGATCTCCGCGGCGATCTCCGCGTCCGCGGGCGGGACGATCTGGGAGCCGTCGCCGAGGTAGACCTTGTAGCCGTTGTCGCGCGGCGGGTTGTGGCTCGCCGTGACCTCCACGCCGGCGACCGCGCCGAGGTGCCTTATGGCGAAGGCGAGCACGGGGGTGGGCAGGGGGCGCGGCAGGACGGCCGCCTTGAGGCCGGCGCCCGTCATCACGGCAGCGGTGTCGCGCGCGAAGTCCGCGGACTTGTGGCGGGCGTCGTAGCCGATCACCACCAGACCGTCGGTCTGGTTCTTGGACCTGAGATACGCGGCGAGTCCCGCGGCCGCGCGGATGACCACGGAGCGGTTCATCCGCATGGGGCCCGCGCCCAGCTCGCCGCGGAGGCCGGCGGTGCCGAACTGGAGGGTGCCGCCGAAACGGGCGGCAAGCTCTGTGGTGTCCGCGGCCTCGATGAGCTTGGCGAGTTCCTCGCGGGTCTCGGGGTCCGGGTCCTCGGCCAGCCAGGCCTGGGCCCGCGCGATGAGTTCGGGGTCGTCCAGCACGTACGTCAGCCTCTCGTATGCGGAGTTTCTCGGGGGTCCGGCACGCGCACCTGGTCGGGGGCGGTACGCGCACCTACTCGTCCGGTTACCCGCGCCGGGGTGACCGGACGAGCGGGGACACCCGTCAGATACGGCCCAGGACCTGGCCGAGGAGCTCGCCCATGCGGGTGGCGCTGTCGCGGCCCGCCTGGAGCACCTCTTCGTGGTTCAGGGGCTCGCCCGTCATGCCCGCGGCGAGGTTCGTCACCAGGGAGATGCCGAGGACCTCCGCACCCGCCTCGCGTGCGGCGATCGCCTCGAGGACGGTGGACATGCCCACCAGGTCCGCGCCGATCGTGCGGGCCATGCGGATCTCCGCCGGCGTCTCGTAGTGCGGGCCGGGGAACTGCGCGTACACGCCCTCTTCGAGGGAGGGGTCGATCTCCTTGCAGAGCGCCCGCAGCCGCGGCGAGTACAGGTCCGTCAGGTCCACGAAGTTCGCGCCGACGATCGGCGACGTGGCCGTCAGGTTGAGGTGGTCGTTGATCAGGACCGGCTGGCCGGGACGCATGCCCTCGCGCAGGCCACCGCAGCCGTTGGTCAGCACGATGGTCTTGCAGCCCGCGGCCACGGCCGTGCGCACGCCGTGCGCGACGGCGGCGACGCCACGGCCCTCGTAGTAGTGGGTGCGGCCCAGGAAGACCAGGGCGCGCTTGTCACCGACCTTGAAGGAGCGGATGCGGCCGCCGTGGCCCGCGACCGCCGGCGGCGGGAAGCCGGGCAGTTCGGTGACCGGGAACTCGGCATCGGGAGCGCCGAGCGCGTCCACGGCCGGTGCCCAGCCGGAGCCCATCACAAGGGCTACGTCGTGGGTCTCGGCGCCCGTGAGCTCACGCAGGCGCGCGGCGGCGGCGTCGGCGGCGGCGTAGGGGTCGCCCTGGATGTCGTCCGGAATAACTGAAGCGTTCACGCGGACGAGAGTAGCCGCTCGGAGCCTACGCGCGTAGATGACGATGCTCACGGGATTCGGATCGTTGCCTTGTCGTTTCCGACAAAGGGGGGCGCGAACGCCCGCGGGGCCCCGTCAGCAGGGGCGCTTGCGCAGCTCCATCACGTAGTCGTGCGGCGCTCCCGCGGACTCCGCCGCGTCGGCCAGCTCGCCCAGGTACCGCGCGGACGGAAGGCCGCCCTCGTACCCGTTGAGGACGTACACCCACGCCGGTTCCTCGCCGTCCAAGGTGTGCACACGGACCCGCATGCGGCGGTAGATGTCCAGGCCCACGCCCTCCCACCGGTCCATGGAGTCCTCGTCCATGGGGGCGATGTCGTAGAGGGCGACGAAGACCTGGGAGCGGGGGGCCTCCACGATCGTGGCAAGGGCGCCCTCCCAGCCCATGTGCTCCCCGCCGAAGGTCAGCCGCCAGCCGTTCAGCCAGCCGGTCTGGCGCAGCGGCGAGTGCGGGGCGCGGCGTGACATGAGCCGCGGATCCAGATTGCCGGCGTACGCGGCGTAGAGCGACATGTGGTCGAGGGTACGGCAGCGACGAGCTGTGTCCCTCCCGTAACAGAAGTGCTTCGCAGGGCCCCGGGGCGAAGCACCTTGAAGCGTGCGGGACAATGGAGTACGTGACTCGGATCGTGATCATTGGTGGCGGACCCGGCGGATATGAGGCGGCCCTTGTGGCGGCCCAGCTCGGCGCGGAGGTGACCGTCGTCGACTGCGACGGTCTGGGCGGGGCGTCGGTGCTCACCGACTGCGTTCCGTCGAAGACTCTGATCGCGACGGCCGAGGTGATGACCAGCTTCGATTCGTCGTACGAAGAGCTCGGCATCATCGTCGCGGACGACACTCCGCACATCGACACCCCCGCGCGCGTGGTGGGCGTGGACCTGGGCAAGGTCAACCGCCGTGTGAAGCGCCTCGCGCTCGCCCAGTCGCACGACATCACCGCGTCCGTCACCCGGGCCGGCGCCCGCGTGCTGCGCGGCCGCGGCCGCCTCGAGGGCCAGCAGGACATCGACGGGTCACGCAAGGTCGTCGTGCGCGCGGCCGACGGCAGCGAGGAGACCCTCGTCGCCGATGCCGTGCTCATCGCCACCGGCGGTCACCCGCGTGAGGTCCCCGACGCCCTGCCCGACGGCGAGCGGATCCTGAACTGGACCCAGGTGTACGACCTGGACGAGCTCCCCGAGGAGCTCATCGTGGTCGGTTCCGGTGTCACGGGCGCCGAGTTCGCCGGCGCCTACCAGGCACTCGGCTCCAACGTCACCCTCGTATCGAGCCGCGATCGCGTGCTGCCCGGCGAGGACCCGGACGCCGCCGCGGTCCTCGAGGACGTCTTCCGCCGCCGTGGCATGAACGTCATGTCGCGCTCCCGCGCCGCTTCCGCCAAGCGCGTGGGCGACCGCGTCGAGGTCACGCTCGCCGATGGCCGTGTCATCTCCGGTACGCACTGTCTGATGGCCGTCGGTGCCATCCCCAACAGCAGCGGCATGGGCCTGGAGGAGGCCGGGGTCAAGCTCAAGGACTCCGGGCACATCTGGACCGACAAGGTCTCCAGGACGTCCGCTCCCGGTGTGTACGCCGCCGGTGACGTGACCGGGATCTTCGCGCTCGCCTCCGTCGCCGCCATGCAGGGGCGCATCGCGATGTACCACTTCCTGGGCGACGCGGTCACGCCGCTGAACCTGAAGACCGTCTCGTCGAACGTCTTCACCGACCCCGAGATCGCCACCGTCGGCTACAGCCAGTCCGACGTCGACACCGGCAAGATCGACGCCCGCGTCGTGAAGCTGCCGCTGCTTCGCAACCCGCGCGCGAAGATGCAGGGCATCCGCGACGGCTTCGTCAAGATCTTCTGCCGTCCGGGTACGGGGATCGTGGTCGGCGGAGTGGTCGTCGCGCCGCGCGCTTCGGAACTGATCCACCCCATCTCGATCGCGGTCGACAACAATCTGACGGTTGAACAGATCGCGAACGCGTTCACCGTGTACCCATCTCTTTCGGGGTCGATCGCCGAGGTCGCGCGTCAACTTCACACGCGAAAGACGGCCGGCGAGGCCTGAGCGAGGCCCCAGAGGTGTGCGTCGCGGATGAGGCGGCGCCCGCCTGGGTATCAACTCTCCGCAGGTCACGCACTGTTGCGGAGCATTCGCGGGGCATAGGCGGGGTGGGTAGGCGCGTATACCACTTCCGGTGTTGCCGTGCGAACAACTTCTGTAATTCGGCGCAAACTGCTGAAAGCAGACGGTCGTTGGGGTTACTGTCAGTTTCGTGTTCGCTGCAGAACGTCGCCAATTGATCCTCGAAATGGTGCGGGCCAACGGAGCGGTATCGCTCCGTGAGCTCGCCCGCGTCGTCCAGACCTCCGAAGTGACCGTACGGCGGGACGTGCGCGCGCTGGAGGCAGAAGGACTCCTCGACCGCCGACATGGCGGTGCGGTATTGCCGGGCGGATTCACGCGGGAGTCCGGCTTTCCGCAGAAATCACATCTCGCGACCGCCGAGAAGACGGCCATCGCCGATCTCGCGGCGGGTCTCGTCGAAGAGGGCGAAGCCATCGTCGTCGGGGCGGGTACGACCACGCAGGAGCTGGCCCGCCGGCTCGCGCGGGTGCCCGGTCTGACCGTCGTCACCAACTCCCTTCTGGTGGCACAGGCGTTGGCGCATGCCAACAGGGTGGAAGTCGTCATGACGGGCGGCACCCTGCGCGGGTCCAACTACGCACTCGTGGGCAGCGGGGCCGAACAGTCCTTGCAGGGACTGCGGGTGTCCCGTGCCTTCCTCTCGGGCAGTGGTCTGACCGCCGAACGCGGCCTCTCCACGTCCAACATGCTGTCGGCGAGCGTGGACCGCGCGCTCGTCCAGGCGGCGGCCGAGGTCGTGGTCCTCGCCGACCACACCAAGCTCGGCACCGACACGATGTTCCAGACGGTGCCGACGGACGTCATCACCCGCCTGGTCACCGACGAACCGCCCACCCATGACGACCGCGCGGCCACCGAGCTGCAGGCCCTGGCCGACCAGGGTGTGCAGATCGCCGTCGCGGGCGGGACCGCAGGACCCAACTCCGGAAACGGGGTGGATCCCGTCCCGGCGCGACAGCCGCGCCGGGACGTGCCCCTGCCGGGGCAGCGTCGTACGCATGGTGGTCATGGAAGCGGTGCGGGGCCGCAGTTGCGCAGTGCGGTCCTCGGGGAGCAGCCGCCCGGGGAGCGGGCCGCGCGGGTCGCGGACCTACGCCGCCGCTGAGTCCCTGGCCGGGGCGGGAGCGGGCTCGGCGGGCGCCGACCCCTCGGGCTTCAGGCCGCGCAGGGTCAGCATCAGCAGGCGGTCGGCCAACTCCGGCTCGTCCGGGGTCTCTTCGGCCGCCAGCGCGATCGCGTTGGTGAGCTGCATCAGGTCGCCGATGGAGACACCGGGGCGTACGGCACCGGCTTCCTGTGCCCGGATCAGCAGTGCCGAGCCCGCCTCGCGCATCGGCCTGCTGCACCGCGCCAGCGCCGAACTGTCGTCGTGCGACGCCGACATGAGCGCGCGGGACAGCCCGCGGTACTCACCCGCATGAGTGATGATGGCGCGCAGCCACGTCACCAGGGCGGCGCAGGGCTGCGGATCGTCGAGCAGCGCGCGGGAGCGGGCGAGCAGGTCGCCCACCGCCTCCTCGAAGACGGCGCTCATCAGGGCGTGCCGGTTGGGGAAGTGGCGGTAGAGGGTGCCGATGCCTACGTTCGCGTGGCGGGCGATGTCTTCCAGTGAGGCGCCGGTGCCTTGCTCTGCGAAGGCGGTGCGGGCCTCTGCGAGGAGGCGGTCGTAGTTGCGGCGCGCGTCGGCTCGTTTCGAGCGGGGGCGCTTTTGGGGGTCCTGGGTCATGCGGGGCCTCCCTGGACGTACGCGTGCTTCTAGTCTGCCCGAAGCGTGCGCACCGTTTATCACCGGCTTCGCCGAGTTCGTCCTCAACCGCCGGACGGGCTGAATACTTGCCAGCCGGGCTGAATACTTCGTCTGGGGGGGGGGGGAGTGGAAAAAAAACACAACAAAAAGAGAT
>NZ_JBHYIG010000084.1:0-3510 GCF_042740015.1 Streptomyces sp. NPDC059037 | reverse complement strand
GGCTGGAATGTCCAGCCCGGCCGACGCATGAGGCTTGCTCTACGGGATCAGTCCTTGATCTCGCAAATAACCGCACCGGAAGTAAGGCTCGCGCCGACCTCCGCGGTGAGGCCCTTGATCGTGCCGGAGCGGTGGGCGTTGAGGGGCTGCTCCATCTTCATGGCCTCAAGGACCACGACGAGGTCGCCCTCCTGGACCTCCTGGCCCTCCTCGACGGCGATCTTGACGATCGTGCCCTGCATCGGAGAGGCGAGGGTGTCGCCGGATGCCGCAGGGCCCGACTTCTTCGCCGCGCGCCGCTTGGGGCGGGCGCCGCCCGCCGCCGCGGTGCGGGCGATGGTCATGCCCAGGGAGGACGGCAGAGAGACCTCGAGGCGCTTGCCGCCGACCTCGACGACGACCGTCTCGCGGCCCGGCTCCTCGTCCGTCTCGGTGTCCGCGGGAGCCGCGAACGCCGGGATCTCATTGACGAACTCGGTCTCGATCCAGCGGGTGTGGACCGTGAACGGGTCGCCGGAGCCGGTCAGTTCGGGGGCGAACGCCGGGTCCACGACCACCGCGCGGTGGAACGGGATGGCCGTGGCCATGCCCTCCACGTTGAACTCCGCGAGGGCGCGGGCGGCCCGCTGCAGGGCCTGCTGACGCGTCGCGCCGGTGACGACCAGCTTGGCCAGGAGCGAGTCCCAGGCCGGGCCGATCACCGAGCCGGACTCCACGCCCGCGTCCAGGCGCACGCCCGGACCCGACGGCGGCGCGAAGGTCGTGACGGTGCCGGGCGCGGGCAGGAAGCCCCGGCCCGGGTCCTCGCCGTTGATGCGGAACTCGAAGGAGTGGCCGCGCAGTTGCGGGTCGCCGTAGCCCAGTTCCTCGCCGTCGGCGATGCGGAACATCTCGCGGACCAGGTCGATGCCGGTGACCTCTTCGGTGACCGGGTGCTCCACCTGCAGACGGGTGTTGACCTCCAGGAAGGAGATCGTGCCGTCGACGCCGACGAGGAACTCGACGGTGCCGGCGCCCACGTACCCGGCTTCCTTGAGGATCGCCTTCGACGCCGCGTACAGCTCGGCGTTCTGCGCCTCGCTCAGGAACGGCGCGGGCGCCTCCTCGACGAGCTTCTGGTGGCGGCGCTGCAGCGAGCAGTCACGGGTGGACACGACGACCACGTTGCCGTGCTTGTCGGCCAGGCACTGGGTCTCCACGTGCCGCGGCTTGTCCAGGTAGCGCTCCACGAAGCACTCGCCGCGGCCGAAGGCGGCCACGGCCTCGCGCACCGCGGAGTCGTACAGCTCGGGGACTTCCTCGAGCGTGCGGGCGACCTTCAGGCCGCGCCCGCCGCCGCCGAAGGCGGCCTTGATCGCGATGGGCAGGCCGTGTGCCTCGGCGAAGGCGACGACCTCGTCGGCGCCGGACACCGGGTCGGGCGTACCGGCCACCAGCGGGGCACCCGCGCGCTGCGCGATGTGCCGGGCGGCGACCTTGTCACCCAGGTCACGGATGGCCTGCGGCGGCGGACCGATCCAGATCAGGCCCGCGTCGAGCACGGCCTGCGCGAAGTCGGCGTTCTCCGACAGGAAGCCATAGCCGGGGTGGACCGCGTCCGCCCCCGCGTCCTTGGCCGCGGCCAGCACCTTGGAAATGTCCAGGTAGCTGGTGGCCGGAGTGTCACCGCCCAGGGCGAACGCCTCATCTGCCGCACGTACATGCAGAGCGTCCCGGTCAGGATCTGCGTAGACGGCTACGCTCGCGATCCCTGCATCCCGGCATGCCCGAGCAACGCGGACAGCGATTTCGCCACGGTTGGCGATGAGCACCTTGCGCACGATGGCTCCCTCCTTGAAACAAGCCGAGTTTAGGGACTGCCGACACGGGCTTACGACCCGTCCCCAATGGTGAGCTTGCCCACACGGAGTGTCACTCGAGGTTGGCTAGGCCCGCGAAATCCCTTGTCGTACCACGGTACGCAGGGTCCCTCCCCGGCAGCGTAGCCTTCGGATGTGGTCTAGGTCTCTGTGAGAGCGCCCTGCGGCGGAGCGGCAATCTTTGTGGAGTCCCTACGAATGGCCCAATGATTCTTTGCCTTCGGCAGAGCCCTTGTCCCCCGGTTTACCCGTTAGTAGCGTTCGCGATGTCTTGCACGTACTAGGGGTAACAGCGGAAGAGGGTGGGCGCCGTGGCGCGTAGACCGGTGGCCTGGGTGGGCGCGATCGTGCTCTTTGCGGAGGCGGTCGGCATCGCACTCCTCAACTGGTTCCTCGGGCTCGTCGTGGACAAGCAGGACATGTCCCTCGCGGGCCTCGACCCGCGGGCGATGACCATGTCGACCTGGATCGCGGGCGGCCTCTTCGGCCTGTACCTCGCGCTCTGCGGTGTCGTCCTGCTGCGGTCCGCGATCGGCGACCGCGCGCCGGGCCGCTTCGGGCGGCTGCTCCTGATCAGCGCCGCCGTCGTGCACGGAATGCTCGGCGCGTTCTCGGTCGGCCTGGTGGGCTGGCCCGCGTTCGTCTTCATGATGGTCGTGCTCGGCCTGATCGTCCTGACGCTGGTGGCATACGACAAGAAGGCGCAGGACGAGGCGGACGCGCCGCGGGACGGCAAGGCCGCGGCGGGCAACGGGACGCCCGAGAACGGCGCCCCGCAGCCCGCCTGAGCGCCTCTCCTAGGCGTCCCACAACTCCGTGATGCCGACGCCAAGTTCGGCGAGCAGACGGCGGAGCAGGGGCAGCGAGAGGCCGATCACGTTGCCGTGGTCGCCGTCGATGCCGTCGATGAACGGCGCCGAGCGGCCGTCCAGCGTGAACGCGCCCGCCACGTGCAGCGGTTCGCCGCTCGCCACGTACGCGGCGATCTCCGCGTCCGAGGGGTCACCGAAGCGGACCACGGTCGAGGCGACCGCCGACACGTGGCGGCCCGAGACCGTGTCGTACACGCTGTGGCCGGTCTGCAGGACGCCCGCGCGGCCGCGCATGGACTTCCAGCGCGCGGTGGCCTCCTCGGCGTCCGCGGGCTTGCCGAGGGCCTCTCCGTCCAGTTCGAGGACGGAGTCGCAGCCGATGACGATGGCGCCCTTCACGTCCGGGCGCGCGGAGACGACCGAGGCCTTGGCCTCGGCGAGGGCCAGGGCGAGCTCGGCGGGGGTCGGTGCGGAGACGGCGTCCTCGTCGACCCCGCTGACGACCACCTCGGGGGCGAGGCCGGCCTGGCGGAGCAGGCCGAGCCGGGCGGGGGACTTGGACGCGAGGACGAGACGGCGGGGCCCTCGGGGCTGATCACTCATGCCGTCAGGTTAGCGAGACGCGACCTCAGTGCATGCCCAGGACGAACATGGCGACGACCATCGCCAGGGCGAGGACGAGCCCCGCACGGCGCATCTTCGCCTGCATGTCCCGCATGTCCTTGGGCGGGTTGTTCTCCGGGTCGGACCACAGCATGCCCCGATACTGCGGGCGGCGGCGCGGGGGGGGGGGCGGGGGGCGGGGGATGGAGGGCGGCCCCCCCGCCCCCCCGAATAAA
>NZ_JBHYIG010000083.1:24177-32084 GCF_042740015.1 Streptomyces sp. NPDC059037 | reverse complement strand
GCCAATAAAGGTTCTGTTGCGCCATCTCATTTTAACTAATCCCCCACGCCGCCCTGGGGTCGTTTAAACGGGGCCCAACTTGGGGGCCCCGCTCCGGGGAGTTGAACCACCCGGAGCGGCGCCGTCTCTCATTTCACGGAAGACCTGAAGAGGCCTGCGGGAGGCCTGCGCGAGGCCCGGTCGGCTTACGGGAACGTCAGCTTCCAGCTGTTGATGCGGCCTGTGTCGTACGCGGCCACGTCCTGCACCTTCAGCTTCCACGTTCCGTTGGCCACCTCGGACGACGCGTCGACCGTGTACGTCGCCACGATGTTGTCCGCGGAATCCGATGAACTCGAGTTCTTCAGGCGGTAGTTCGTGCCGTCCGGCGCCACCAGGTCGACGACCAGGTCGCCGCGCCAGGTGTGCACGATGTCGACGCCGACCTTCAGCGCGCTGGGCGCGTTGCCGGTGCGTCCGGTGACGTTGACCGACGAGGTCACCGCCGCACCGTTGTCCGGAATGGCGACATCTGTCGTGTTCTCGAAGTCCGTGCCACCGCCGCCGCCGGGCCGCGAGCCGACGTTGACGCCGGCCCACGCGTGGGCCACCGCCGCGTACTCGGCGCTGGTGGTGCCGTACAGCTCACCGGCCACGGCGAGCGTTCCGGTGCGGGCCGCCGCGTAGTTGGTGGTCGTGGTGAACTTGGTCGTCAGCGCCTTGAACCAGATGAGCGACGCCTTGTCACGACCAATTCCGGCCACAGGCAGGCCGTCCGAGGTGGGCGAGTTGTAGGAGACGCCGTTGATCACCTTGGCGCCGCTGCCCTCGCTCAGCAGGTAGTAGAAGTGGTTGGCGACACCGGACGAGTAGTGGACGTCGATGTTGCCGATGCCCGAGTACCAGGAGTCCTTGGACGAGCCGTCCTTGCTGGGCTTGTCCATGTAGCGCAGCGGGGTGCCGTCGCCGCGGATGTCGATCTTCTCGCCGACGAGGTAGTCGCCGACGTCCTGCGCGTTGTTGGCGTTGAACTCGACCGCCGCCGCGAAGATGTCGGAGGTCGCCTCGTTCAGGCCGCCGGACTCGCCGCTGTACGTCATGTTGCCGGTGGCCGCGGTCACGCCGTGCGTCATCTCGTGGGCCGCCACGTCGATGGACGTCAGCGGCTTGGCGTTGCCCGAGCCGTCGCCGTACGTCATGCAGAAGCAGCTGTCGGACCAGAAGGCGTTGACGTAGTTGTTGCCGTAGTGGACCCGCGAGTACGCGCCGACGCCGTCCCCGCGGATGCCGGAGCGGCCGTGCACGTTCTTGTAGTAGTCCCAGGTGAGCGCGGCGCCGTAGTGGGCGTCGGCGCCCGCGGTCTCCAGGTTGGAGGCCTGGCCGTTGCCCCACACGTCGTCGGCGCCCGAGAAGAGCGTGCCGGTGCCGGAGGTGCCGCGGTTGAGGTTGTTCGTCTTGTGGCTGCCCCGGGCGGTGTCCGTCAGGGTGTAGTTGGACCCCGACTGGGCCGTCCCGAGGGTGACCTGACCGCTGTACTGGGTGTTGCCCGTGCCGTTCTCGATGCCCTGCCACTGGAAGAGCTTCTTGCCGGTGGCCGCGTCCGTGATGACGTGCAGTTCGTTCGGCGTCCCGTCGTGCTGCAGCCCGCCGACCACCGTCTCGTACGCGAGAGTCGGCTCGCCCTTGGCCATCCAGACGACCTTGCGGGGCGCCCGGTCCGCGTCGGTCTTCTTCGACCCCTCGGCCTTCGCGGCCCCGAGCGCCTGCTTCTCGGCGGTCGCCGCCTTCACGTCGGCGCTGGTGTCGATGCCCTTGAGCTGCGCCTTCGACGCCTTGGTGACGCCCTCGGTCTTCCCGGACCTCGCCTCGTCGACCACCAGGTCGCCGCCGAGTACGGGCATTCCGTCGTAGGTGCGCTCGTAGCGCGTGTGCGTGGTGCCGTCGCCGTCCTTGGTGACATCACGGACGACGAGCTTCTCCTTGGCGCCGAGGCCCAGGTCCTTGGCGGTGTCCGCCTTGGTGGCGTTGGCGTCCTTGAGGAGCGCGGCGCGCTGGGCGGGGGAGAGCTTGGCCGGCAGCGAACCCGGGTCGGCCTTGCCGATCTTGGGGGCGGCCGCCTTGGTGGAGGGAGACTTGACCGGGTCGTCGGCGGTTGCCGGGCCGGTCTGGACGGCCACCGCGATAAGCGCCGCGACGGCGGTCAGGGCACCGGCTGCGGCGCCCCGTCGGGAGGAGATGGATCTGCGGGACGCGGATCTGTGGGAGGTGGATCTCAACACGGACTCCTTCTGCGTGGCCGCGGGGTGCGCGGCCAGGGAGGCCGGGCGGCGCGGTCGTGCCGTCCGGGCAGAACAAGGCAGAACGTGGAGCTGGGAATCGAACGTGGAGCTGCGAATTGAGGGGAAGAGTGGCACCAGGGCGGGCCCTTTGTCAGGGTTGCGTCAAGAGTTGGCCGGAACTGGTCCGCTGCCCGGTAGGACACGTTCGATATACGGAGCGGGCGGACAGGCCCGAGGGCTGCCCTCTTGTTCGAGGGCAGCCCCGGGTACTGCCGCAGTTGTTCGATCCTGTACCGCCTGCCCGGCGTCGGGCGGCCGGTGGCCGGATCTGGACCCTGAACTGAACGCGTCGCGCGCTCAGTTGGGGATCGAGTTCAGCAACTGGCCCCACTCGGGGTACTTCTCGACCTTCTTCTCGTGCAGGGCCATCACCTTCGCGCTCAGCTCGGGGTCCGGGTCGTCGGAGAGCCGCAGCGCGGAGAGCCGCCCCAGGTGCGGAATGATCACGAAGTCCCCGGCGAGGTGCACCGGATCGTGCATGTACCGCTCCAGTGCGTCCAGGTCCTCGACGCCCACGCAGTAGGTGTGGGTGAAGCCGTCGTCGGGCAGCCGCAGATCCTGGCCGACCGTTCCGTATGCCGCCGAATCGACGGTCGAGGTGCGGCGCATCGCGGCCAGCACCTCGGCTTTCTCCTCCTCGGTCGTGCCGTCCTTGAAGCTGAAACGCAGGATGTTGACGATCACGTGCAATCTCCTTGCCGCATGGCGGAGTTGGCAGATGAATTGAACCAGCGGGTTCAATGTACTGTGCTGATCGGTAAAGTTGAAGTGAGTACAGTGAGCGGGTGGCAGCACTGAGGGAGCCGACGGCGCGGACCGGCGCGGCAGCACGTACGACGGCGTCGCGCGGACGCATCGACAAGCGGCAGGCGATCCTGGAGGCCGCCTTCGCCGTCTTCGCCCGCCGGGGCTACGCGCAGGCCTGCGTGAAGGAGATCGCCGAGGAGGCCGGCGTCGCCAAGCCGACCGTCTACAACCACCTCGCCGACAAGGAGAACCTCTTCCGGCATGCGATGGAGGCCGCGGCCGACGCGGTGCGTGCCGAGAGCCTCGCCGCCGTCGAGCGGATGCGCGACCCCGGCGGCGATCTGCGCGCGGCCATGGAGGACGGCGCGTACCGGCTGCTCCAGGTGTGCTGCGGCGAGCGCGCCCGCGCGCTGCGCTGGCTGACGTACGCACAGGTCGCCGGATTCCCCGACCTGATCGATGTCGTCCAGGGCCGTACGTCCGACGGGCTGAGCGACGCGCTCGCCGACCGCCTTGCCCGGCTCGTGCTCTCCGGGCGTCTGCGCCCGTGCGACCCCGCCCTGGCGGCCGAGCAGTTCCTGGCGCTGCTCACCGGCCCGCTGGAGTCGCGCTCACGGCTCGGCACGCGCAAGGTCCCGGCGGCGGAGGTCCGTGAGGTGGCGGCCGCCGCGACGGACACCTTCCTGCGGGCGTACGGGGCGTAAGCGGTCGGCGGGGGCCGAGGTCGGCCCCCTCGCGAGATTTCATTCGGCGGTTTTCTCTGACCCGGGAATACCCCCGGGGGGTATATGGTTATGATCGATGTCCCGGCAACGGGCAACGCCAGAAGGCGCGCCACAAGGCATGCCAGAAGGCGCATCACACCGAGGGAGACGCCATGCAGAACCACTCCGGCCACCACACGTCCCAGCACGGCGGCCACGTCGGCCACGGCGGAGCCACCCCCGGTGGTCTGTCGGTCTCCGAGAACGGGTACACCCTCGAACTCGACTCGACGATCGTCACCGGCGGCGTCCAGCCGGTCACCTTCCGGGTGATGGGCCCCGACGGGCGGGCCGTGACCGAGTTCACGCCCGAGCATGAGAAGGCGCTGCACTTCATCGCCGTCCGGCGCGACACGGCCGGGTTCCAGCACGTGCACCCCGTGATGGACGAGAAGGGCACCTGGAGCGTCGAACTGGCCCTGGAACCCGGGGACTGGAGGTTCTTCGCCGACATCCACCCGGCCGGCCACGACGGAACCATGACGCTGGGGATCGATGTCGCGGTCGCCGGGCAGTACGACCCGCGTCCGCTTCCCGAAGTCACCCGGGCCGCGCGGGCCGACGAGTTCACCGTCACCCTCGACGGCGAACTCCTGCCCGGTGCGGCGAGCGAACTGACCCTCACCGTCAGCCGGGACGGCCGGCCCGTCACCGATCTGCAGCCCTACTTGGCCGCGTACGGACACCTGGTGGCACTGCGGGTCGGCGACCTGGGCTACCTCCACGTCCACCCGGAGGGCGAGCCCGGCGACGGCACCACCGCGCCGGGGCCCGAGATCGCCTTCGTGGCGACCGCGCCTTCGGCCGGCACCTACCGCCTGTTCCTGGACTTCCAGCACGACGGCGTCGTCCGGACGGCCGAGTTCACGGTGCGGACCGCGACGACCCCCGGCTCGGACACGGCATCCAAGGCCGCACCCGCCGAGCACCCGGGCCACCACCACGGCGACCACGCACACCACCACTGACCAGCGGGAAGGACCGTCGCGCCCCGCCGCATGGACCCGGAAGGAAGACGCCATGAGCCTGTTCGCCATCCGCGACTACCGCCACCTGTTCAGCGCCCAGGTCATCGCCCTGTTCGGCACCGGTCTCGCGACAGTGGCCCTCGGACTGCTCGCCTACGATCTCGCGGGACCGCGCGCAGGCGTGGTCCTCGGCACCGCCCTGACCGTCAAGATGGTCATGTACGTGGTCATCGCCCCCCTTGCCGCCGCGTACGTCGACCGGCTCCCCAGAAGAGCCTTCCTGGTCTTCCTCGACGTGGTGCGCGCCGCGGTGGTCCTCGCGCTGCCGTTCGTCACCGAGGTCTGGCACATCTACGTCCTGATCGGCCTGCTGCAGGCCGGATCCGCGGCCTTCACCCCGACGTTCCAGGCCGTCATCCCCGACATCGTCACGGACGAATCCGACTACACACGCGCCCTGTCCGCCTCCCAGGTCGCCTACACCATGGAGAGCCTGCTCAGCCCGGTACTCGCAGCGGTCGCCCTGGCGTTCATGAGCTTCAACCTGCTCTTCCTCGGCACCTCCGCCGGATTCGCCGTCTCCGCCCTCCTGGTCCTGTCGACGCGCATCCCCGACGCCCGCCCCAACGCCCACGCCAAGGCATGGGACAGGGCAGCGGCAGGGATCAGGACCTTCCTCAGGACACCGCGGCTGCGCGGCGTCATGGCGCTCAATCTCGTGGTCGCGTCGGCAGGGTCGATCGTCGTCGTCAACACCGTCAATTACGTACGCGACGAGCTCGGCGGCTCGCAGTCGGACGTCGCGTGGATGCTCGCGGCCTCCGGCGGCGGAACCCTCCTCGCGGCCCTCGCGCTTCCCCGCATCCTCGACCGGATCACCGCCCGCACCGTCATGCTGACCGGCGCCGGAGTCCTCCTCGGCGGCACGACCGCCGCGGTGAGCCTCATGGCGGCCGGCCTGACCACCTGGACCGGTACGGCGATCAACTGGACCGTGATCGGCATCGGCATGGCGCTCGTCGTCACACCGACCGGAAAGGTCCTGCGCGCCTCCGTCGCACCGAACGCGATCCCCGAGGCCTTCGCGGCCCAGTTCTCCCTGTCGCACCTGGCCTGGCTGATCACGTACCCCGTCGCGGGATGGCTCGGCACGAACGCCGGCTTCGCGCTCGCCTGGTCCGTCCTCGCCGCCCTCGCCGGGGCGGGCACCGCCGGCGCCCTCCTCCTGTGGCCGCGCCACGATGGACGACGGGCCGTGACGGGACCCGCGGCGCCCGACGCGACAGCGCCTCGCTTGGACAGGTCCACCCTGTCCAAGGCCGCGTGAAGCGTCGCGGCATCTGGAAAGCGCGCCCCGGAAAGCGTGACCCGGAAGGCGCGATCCGGAAAGCGCCCTACCCCACCACGCTGTCCCGCCAGGCACGGTGCAGATCCGCGAACGAACCGCTGCCCGCGATGAGTTCGCCCGGAGTGCCGTCCTCCACGACCCGGCCGTGCTCCATCACGAGCACCCGGTCGGCGATCTCCACCGTGGAGAGCCGGTGGGCGATCACGACGGCCGTGCGGCCGCGCAGCACCGTGTGCATGGCGCGCTGCACGGCCCGCTCGCCCGGGATGTCCAGGGAGCTGGTCGCCTCGTCCAGGATGAGCACCGCCGGGTCGGCGAGCAGCGCCCGGGCGAAGGCCACCAACTGCCGCTGACCGGCGGAGATACGGCCGCCCCTCTTGCGTACGTCGGTGTCGTAGCCGTCCGGCAGCGAGGCGATGAAGTCGTGCGCGCCGATCGCCTTCGCCGCGTGCTCGACGTCCTCGCGGGTGGCGTCCGGGCGGCCGATGGCGATGTTCTCCGCGACCGTGCCGGAGAAGAGGAAGGCCTCCTGGGTCACCATGACCACGCCGCGCCGCAGTTCGGCATTGGCGAGGTCGCGCAGATCGACCCCGTCGAGGAGGACCCGGCCGTCCGTCGGGTCGTAGAAGCGGGCCAGGAGCTTGGCGAGCGTCGACTTGCCCGCGCCGGTGGAGCCGACGACGGCGACGGTCTGCCCGGCGGGCAGCGTCAGGTCGAAGCGGGGAAGGACCTCGCCGCCGGTGCGGTAGGCGAACCGCACGCCGTCGAAGCGGACCTCGCGGCCCGGGTGTTCGGAGGCGAGGGAGGGCAGGGGCCGTGCGGACTCGGCGGACGGTTCCGGTACCGAAGGGGTCTGGGCGAGCAGGCCCGCGACCTTCTCCAGGGAAGCGGCCGCCGACTGGTAGGAGTTGAGGAACATGCCGAGCCGGTCGATCGGGTCGTAGAGGCGGCGCAGATAGAGCACCGCGGCGGCGAGGACCCCGAGCGCGAGCGTGCCGTCGGTGACGCGGTAGGCGCCCCACAGGACGATGCCGGCGACGGCCGTGTTGGCGACGAGCCGGGACCCGACGACATAGCGGGCCATCTCCAGCATCGCGTCGCCGTTGCTGCGCTCGTGACGGTGGTTGAGCACGGCGAACTCGGCCTCGTTGGCGCGCTCGCGGCGGAAGGCGCGGACCGGACGGATGCCGTTCATGGTCTCGGCGAACTTCACGATGACGGCGGCGATCGCGGTGGACCGCTTGCCGAACAGCGGGCCCGCGCGGCGCTGGTAGCGGCGTACGAGGAGGTAGAGCGGTACGAACGACACCACCGCGGCGGCGCCGAGGCTCAGGTCGAGCCAGAGCAGCATCACCGAGATGTAGACGAAGGACAGGATGACGGTGATCAGCTCCTGCAGGCCCTCGCTGAGCAGCTCCCGCAGGGATTCCACATCCGTGGTGGAACGCGATATCAGCCGCCCCGATGTGTACCGCTCGTGGAAGTCCACGCTGAGCGCCTGCGCATGCCGGAAGATCCGCCCGCGCAGATCGAGCAGCACGTCCTGGTTCACCCGTGCCGAGGCGACGATGAACGCGTACTGGAACCCGGCGGACGCGGCCGCGCACAGCAGGTAGCCGAGGCCGACGGCGATCAACGGCCCGTAGTCGTCGCGGCGTACGGCCGGCACGCCGCGGTCGTTGGGGGGGGCCCCCCCCCCCCGCCCCCCCCGCCCCCCGGCCCGGGGGGGCCCGGGGAGACCACGGGGGCGGCCCCCCCCCCC
>NZ_JBHYIG010000083.1:10404-24167 GCF_042740015.1 Streptomyces sp. NPDC059037 | reverse complement strand
CCCTTTGTGTGGGGGGCGTCCGGCGGGCACCCCGGTTGCGTTGGCGACCCCACCGCCCCGCGGCCCGCCCTGCACGGCGGCCTGCTGCAGCAGGAGCAGCACGGTCGCGAGCACGACCCGCCTGCGCAGCGGCGCGAGCAGCGAACGGAGCAGGGCGGCGGTGGCGCCGGGCGCGGTGGGGAGCGTGTCCTGGTCGAAGTCGTCGGTGGGGGAGGCGGATTCGGCGGGGCCTTCGGCCTCCGGGGACGGGGAGCCGTTGAGGGGGGCGGGCTCCGTGCCGGAACGGGCCGCCGTATCGGAACGGGTTCGCGACCCGGCTGACGCGTCCGCTCCCGGGCGGCGCTCGTCGCCCGGGAGCCGCTCGTCGTCCAGGTGCCGACGGCCCCCCGGCTCTTCCTCCCCGCCCGGCCCCGTGGTCCGTGACGCCGGTGTCGATGCCGTCATCGTGCCGCCTCCCCCTCCGCGTACGTGTCGTCCGCCTCTTCCCGCGCGGAAGCGGGCTCCGCCCCCGACATCAGCCACGCGTACTCCGCGTTCTCCCGCAGCAGTTCCTGGTGCGTGCCCACCGCCGTGATCCGGCCCCCGGACAGCAGGGCGACGCGGTCGGCGAGCAGGACCGTGGACGGGCGGTGCGCCACCACCAGGGCCGTGGTGTCCCGCAGGACGCGGCGCAGGGCCGCCTCCACCAGGGCCTCCGTGTGCACGTCCAGGGCGGACAGCGGATCGTCGAGGACCAGGAAGCGGGGGCGGGCGACCACCGCGCGGGCCAGGGCGAGGCGCTGGCGCTGGCCCCCGGACAGGCTCAGGCCCTGCTCGCCCACCTGCGTGTCCGTGCCCTGCGGCAGCGCATGCGCGAAGTCGGCCTGCGCGATGTCGAGGGCGCGCGCCAACTCGGGCTGCCCGGCGGCCTCTTCGGCCCCCATCAGGACGTTCTCGCCGACCGACGCGGAAAAGAGCGTCGGCTCCTCGAAGGCCACGGCCACCAGCGTGCGCAGCCGCTCGCGGTCCATCTCCGCGATGTCCGCGCCGTCCAGCGTGATGCGGCCCTCGCTCACCTCGTGCAGCCGCGGCACCAGCGCCGTCAGGGTCGTCTTGCCGCTGCCCGTCGCACCGACGAGGGCGAGCGTCTCACCGGTGCGTATGTGCAGATCGATGCGGTCGAGCGCGGGCGGCGCGTCGGGCGGGGCGTCGGGATAGCGGAACCGTACGCCGTGAAAGCGGAGCCCGGCCTCTCCGGGGCCGGATCGGGCCTCGGGGCCTGTGGCGGACCTGAGGTCGACGGCGGATCCAGCGCCACGCCCGGTCCCGGCCCCGGACTTGGACCCGATCCCCGCCTCGATCTCCGAGCCGAGGCCGACGCCGACGGCGGCTCCGGCCCCGCCCCCGACCGGCAAGGTCTCCGGCTCCGCGTCCATCACCTCGAAATACCGCTCCGTGGCCGTCGCCGACTCCTGGCTCATCGCGAGCAGGAAGCCGATCGACTCCACCGGCCAGCGCAGGGCGAGGGCCGTCGAGAGGAACGCCACCAGCGTGCCCGTGGACAGGTCGCCGTCCGCCACCTGCACCGTGCCGAGCACAAGGGCCGCGCCGATCGCGACCTCCGGCAGCGCCATGATCACCGCGTAGATCGCGGCGAGCAGCCGCGCCTTGGCGAGCTCCGTGCCCCGCAGCGTGTGCGAAAGATCGTGGAACGCCCGCGCCTGACTGCGGTGGCGGCCGAAGCCCTTGATGATGCGGATGCCGAGCACGCTCTCCTCGACGACGGTCGTCAGATCGCCGACCTGGTCCTGCGCCCGCCGCGCCACCGTCTGATAGCGGCCCTCGAAGTACGCGCAGAAGATCACCAGCGGGAGGAGCGGGGTCAGCAGCACAAGTCCGAGCGCCCAGTCCTGCGCGACCAGGATGACCATGCCGACCACGATCGTCGCGCCGTTGACCACCAGGAACGTCAGCGGGAAGGCGAGGAACATCCGAAGGAGCATCAGATCCGTCGTGCCGCGCGAAAGCAGCTGGCCCGACGCCCACCGGTCGTGGAACGCCACCGGAAGCCGCTGCAGATGGCGGTAGAGATCCGCCCGCATCGCCGCCTCGACGGAGGCGAGCGGCCGCGCGACCAGCCACCGCCGAAGACCGAAGAGGAGCGCCTCGGCGATGCCGAGCAGCAGCAGGAGCAGCGCCCCGAGCCACACCCCGCCGAGGTCCCGCTCGGCCACCGGACCGTCCACGAGCCACTTCAGTACGAGGGGGAAGACAAGCCCCGTACAGGACGCGAGGACGGCGACAAATGCCGCGCTGAACAGGCGAGTTCGTACGGGCCTGACATAGGGCCACAGACGCAGCAGGGTCCGCGCGGCGGACCCTCCCGAGTGCTCCTCCGCTGGTCGCCCCGCTGATTCCTTCGCTGATTCCCTGGTCGGTGCATCTGGTTTCGGCATCAGGGGCGAGCCTACGGACGGCCACTGACAGCGCCCACCGAGTTTTGGCCCGGACCCCCTCGTCCGCTGGTCTTGGGACCCGCCGCCACCGGCGAGGTCGTACCCGCCATCAACCGATCGGCTGATGCCGCTTCGAGCGCGATGGGCGATGCCCGCACCCCCGCCCACCGGCGAGGCTCGACCCATGCCCATCATCGAAGTGCGCGACCTGCACAAGGCTTATGGCGGACGTGCCGCCGTCGACGGTGTCTCCTTCGCCGTCGAGGAAGGCGAGATCTTCGGAGTCCTCGGACCGAACGGCGCGGGCAAGACCACCACGGTGGAGTGCGTCGAAGGCCTGCGGATCCCCGACACGGGGACGGTCCGGGTCGCCGGGCTCGACCCCGTCGCCGACCACGACCGCGTCACCCGGCTGCTCGGCGCCCAGCTCCAGGAGAGCGAGCTGCAGGCGAAGCTCACCGTCCGCGAGGCGCTCGAACTGTACGCCGCCTTCTATCCGCACCCCGCCGACTGGCACCCCCTCGCCGAACGCCTGCGCCTCACCGAGAAGTTGGACAGCCGCTTCGGCAAGCTCTCCGGAGGGCAGAAGCAGCGCCTGTTCATCGCGCTCGCACTGATCGGCAGCCCGAAGGTCGTCGTCCTCGACGAGCTGACCACGGGACTCGACCCGCGCGCCCGCCGCGACACCTGGCAGCTCATCGAGGACGTACGCGACAGCGGAGTGACCGTCCTCCTCGTCACCCACTTCATGGAGGAGGCCCAGCGTCTCTGCGACCGCATCGCCGTCATCGACCAGGGGCGGATCGCCGCGCTCGACACCCCCGCGGGCCTGATCAGCCGGGCCGCCGGATCCACCGTCATGTCGTTCACGCCGTCCGCGCCGCTCGACGGGCGGGAACTCGCCGCGCTGCCGCAGCTCACCTCCGTCGAGGAGCGGGACGGCCGCTACACGATCAACGGCACCGACACGACCGTCGACGCGGCCATCACCCTGCTCGCCCGGCACCACATCACCGCCCGCCAACTGCGGGTCTCCGACGCCACGTTGGACGACGCGTTCCTCGACCTGACGGGAGCCACGGCATGAGCGCCGCCACCACCGACGTCGTGAAGAGCGAGTTCCGCCTCTTCACCCGCGAACCCGGCGGGATCTTCTGGATCCTGGCGTTCCCCACCATCCTCCTGGTGATCCTCGGCTCCATCCCGTCCTTCCGGGAGGCCGACGACTCGCTCGGCGGTCTTCGCATGGTCGACGCGTACGTCCCCGTGACGGTCCTCCTCGCCATGATCATGGCGGGCGGTCAGTCCATGCCGCCCGTCATCACCGGCTACCGCGAACGCGGCATCCTGCGCCGGATGTCCACCACCCCGGTGCGCCCCACGTCGCTGCTCGCCGCGCAGATGGGCCTGCACGGCGCGGCCGCGCTGCTCTCGGCGCTGCTCTCGCTCGTGGTGGGCCGCATCGCCTTCGACGTACCGCTGCCGCGCATGGCCTTCGGATACGTCGTCGCCCTCGCCCTGGCGATCTGCGCGGCCCTGGCCATGGGCGCCCTGGTCTCCGCGCTCTCCCGCACATCGAAGATCGCCACCGCGATCGGCTCGGCGGTCTTCTTCCCCTCGATGTTCACCGCGGGCGTTTGGCTGCCGGTCAAGGCCATGCCCGAAACCCTCGCCCGCATCGTCGAGTTCACCCCTTTCGGCGCGGCCTCGCAGGCCCTGTACGAGGCGGCTGCGGGGGACTGGCCGGGGTGGGCGCACCTGGGTGTGCTCGTCCTGTGGACGGTGGCGCTGACGTACGGCGCGGCGCGCTGGTTCCGCTGGGAGTGAGGGCATGGGCCGGGCGGTGTCCGTCGACGACACTGGGGCCATGACCATGAGCACGTCGGACGCCGCGAAGATCATCGAGCAGCGATGGGGTCTCTTCAACCGCTGGGGCCCCTACGCCCTGCTCGGCTTCGGGCTCCTCATGGCGCTCGCCACCTCCGGCGTCGTCGGCATGAGCCGGGGCGAGTGGTACGCGTCCTGGGCCTTCGTCGGCGCCGGGCTCGCGCTCCAGCTGTGGTGGAGCACGGCGGCCGGAAGCCGTCCGGGCCCCTCGGCCGCCGGCACCTTCTACTACGCCGTGCGCTGGGCGCTCGCCTTCGCCCTGACCTGGTTCAACCCGTTCTTCGCGTTCTACGCCGTCGTCGGCTACTTCGGCGCCGAACGGCTGCTGCCGCCGCGCCTGGTCAAGCCCGGCCTGTTCGCCACGGCCGTCATCATGGCCGGCTCCCAGTCCGGCGGTCTGCCGCCGCACGGCGAACTGGGCTGGACCGTCTTCGGCGCACTGCTCGCCGTGAACGTCGCCCTGCTGATCGTCTTCGCGCACCTCGCGGCCCAGGAGGACGAGCGCAACCGCATCGCCGTCTCCACCATCGTCGAACTGGAGCACACCAACACCGCGTTGCAGCAGGCCATGGACGAGAACGCCGCCCTGCACTCCCAACTCCTGGTCCAGGCACGGGAGGCGGGGGTGGCCGACGAGCGGCGCCGCCTCGCCGCCGAGATCCACGACACCATCGCGCAGGGCCTGACCGGCATCATCGCCCAGCTCCAGGTGGTCGCGGGCGCCTCCGACGAGACGCTGGCCCGCGAACATCTGGGCCGCGCCGCCGATCTCGCCCGGCACAGCCTGGGCGAGGCCCGCCGCTCCGTCCACAACCTCTCCCCGACGGCCCTGGAACACGACGAGCTGCCCGAAGCGCTGAAGAAGACGGTCACGGAGTGGGCCGAACGCACCGGCGTCCGCGCCGAGGTCACGGTCACCGGACCCGCCGAGCCCCTGCACGAAGAGATCGAGGCGACCCTCCTGCGCATCGTCCAGGAGGCACTGTCCAACGCCTCCCGGCACGCGGCCGCCACCCGGGTCGGGGTCACCCTCTCCTACATGGACGGCGAGGTCACCCTCGACGTGCGCGACGACGGCAGCGGCTTCGACCCGCTGACACTCGTCAAGCGCAGCGGCTCCGGAGGCTTCGGCCTGGACGGCATGCGGGCCCGCGCCGAGCGCATCGCGGGCTCGTTCACGGTCGAATCGGAACCGGGCGGCGGCACCGCACTGTCGGCTCGCGTACCGTTGGTCCGCCATGGCTGACGTGATCACTCTCCTCATCGTCGACGACCATCCCGTCGTACGCGACGGACTGCGCGGCATGTTCCGGTCCGACCCGTGCTTCGAGGTGCTCGGCGAGGCCGCCGACGGCGTCGAGGCGGTCGCCCTGACCGAACGCCTCGACCCGGACGTCGTCCTGATGGACCTGCGGATGCCCGGCGGCAACGGCGTCGACGCGATCGCCGAGCTCACCCGGCGCGGCGCCCGCTCCCGGGTCCTCGTCCTCACCACGTACGACACGGACTCGGACACGCTCCCCGCGATCGAGGCGGGCGCGACGGGCTACCTCCTCAAGGACGCGCCCCGCGACGAGCTGTTCACCGCGGTCCGCGCGGCCGCCCAGGGCCGCACGGTCCTCTCCCCGGCGGTGGCCTCCCGCCTCGTCTCGGCGGTCCGTGCCCCGGCCACGACACCGGGCGACGAAGCGCTCTCGGCCCGCGAACGGGAGGTCCTCGTCCTGGTCGCCAAGGGCACGTCCAACCGCGAGATCGCCCGCGAACTCTTCATCAGCGAGGCCACGGTGAAGACGCATCTCACCCATATCTACGCGAAACTGGACGCGAAGGATCGCGCGGCGGCGGTAGCGGTGGCGTACACCCGGAGAATCCTGACCTGAAGCAGTCCCGCCGCTCCGCGGCGGATCTTTCCCGCCCGCCCACCCGATTGCCCGGCAGCAGGAATTTCAGCCCGTCCGGCGTTTGAGGACGAACTCGCCGGAGGCGGTGATCTGCGGCCACCTCGCGGCCGGCGCAGAAAGGAAACCCTCACCCACACACCCGCAGCAGAACAACCGCCCGCCCCGCCACAGTCACCGCACTCCCCGCCCGATGGACATCCCCCGGCGCCACCCCCTGCTCCTCCAGAGAGGTGTCCACCACCACCTCGTACGCGTCGGCCCACGGCTCACCCGGCAGCACAAAGCTCACCGGCCCTTCCCCCGCGTGCAGCACCGCGAGAAAGCTGTCGTCCACCACCGGCACGCCCCACGCGTCCCGCCCGGGAATGTCCCGCCCCGACAGATACATCCCCAGCGTCGCCGCGGGCGCGTACCAGTCCGCCTCCGTCATCTCCGTGCCCCGCGCGGTGAACCAGGCCAGATCCCGCAGCCCGTCGGCGGAGTGCGCACGGCCGGAGAAGAAGGCCCGCCGCCGCAGCACGGGATGCGCGTGCCGCAGCGCGATCAGCCGGGACGTCAGGTCGAAAAGGGCACGCCAGCCCGGTTCCTCAAGCAACCCCCAGTCGACCCAACTGACCTCGTTGTCCTGGCAGTACGCGTTGTTGCTGCCCCGCTGCGTACGCCCCATCTCGTCGCCCGCGACCAGCATCGGCACCCCGGTGGACAGCAGCAGCGTGGTCAGCAGATTCCGCAGCTGCCGGCGGCGCACCTCCGCCACCCGCGCATCATCCGTCTCGCCCTCCGCGCCGCAGTTCCAGGAGCGGTTGTCGTCCGAGCCGTCCCGGTTGCCCTCACCGTTGGCCTCGTTGTGCTTGCGCTCGTAGGAGACCAGGTCCCGCAGCGTGAACCCGTCGTGCGCCGTCACGAAGTTCACCGACGCGTACGGCCGCCGCCCGCCCCAGGCGTAGAGGTCGCTCGACCCGGAGAGCCGGTAGCCCAGGTCCCGCACATCGGGCAGCGCGCCCCGCCAGAAGTCCCGTACGGCGCCTCGGTAGCGGTCGTTCCACTCCGTCCACAGCGGAGGGAACGCCCCCACCTGATAGCCCCCGGACCCCACGTCCCACGGCTCGGCGATCAGCTTCACCCGGCGAAGGACCGGGTCCTGCGCGATCACCGCCAGGAAGGGCGACAGCATGTCCACGTCGTGGAAGGAGCGCGCCAGCGCCGCCGCCAGATCGAAGCGGAAGCCGTCCACGCCCATCTCCGTCACCCAGTACCGCAGCGAGTCCGTGATGAGGCGCAGGACGTGCGGCTGGACGACCTGCAGCGTGTTCCCGCACCCCGTGTAGTCCGCGTACCGCCGCGCGTCGGACGGCTGGAGCCGGTAGTAGCCGCGGTTGTCGATGCCCTTCAGGGAGAGCATCGGGCCCAACTCCCCTGCTTCCGCCGTGTGGTTGTAGACCACGTCCAGGATCACCTCGATCCCGGCCTCGTGCAGCGCCCGCACCATCCGCTTGAACTCGCCGACCTGCTGGCCCGTCGTCCCCGACGCCGCGTACGCCGCGTGCGGGGCGAAGTAGCCGATCGAGTTGTACCCCCAGTAGTTCCTCAGGCCCCGGCGCAGCAGATGGTCCTCGTGCGCGAACTGGTGGACCGGCAGCAGCTCCACCGCCGTCACACCCAGGCGTACGAGATGGTCGATCGCCGCCGGATGCGCCAACCCCGCGTACGTACCGCGGAGTTCCTCCGGTATCCCGGGGTGCAGTTTGGTGAAGCCCCGGACATGCACCTCGTAGATCACCGAGTCCGCCCACGGAGTCTTGGGGCGCCGGTCGTCCGTCCACTCGTCGTCCGGCGCGTCGTCGTGCACGACCACGCCCTTGGGGACGTACGGCGCCGAGTCCCGGTCGTCCCGCACCGTGTCGGCCACCTGCTGCTCGGGCCAGTCCCGCACATGCCCGTACACCTCGGGCGGAAGGCCGCGCGCCCCGAAGTCGCCGTCCACAGCACGCGCGTACGGGTCGAGAAGCAGCTTCGCCGGGTTCCAGCGGGCGCCCGTCCAGGGGTCCCAGCGGCCGTGCACGCGGTAGCCGTAACGCTGCCCCGGACGGACTCCCGGCACGAAGCCGTGCCAGATCTCGTGCGTCAGCTCGGTCAGCGGACAGCGCGTCTCGACGCCCCCGTCGCCGCTGTCGTCGGTGTCGTCGAAGAGGCACAGGTCCACGGCCTCCGCACCGCCCGCCCACAGCGCGAAGTTGGTGCCCGCGACGCCGTCGGGCCCCACCCTGAACCGCGCGCCGAGCGGCGTCGGCGCCCCCGGCCACACGGGCAGCCCGCGCGCGTCCGAAGCGGCCCCCGGCGCGGTGCGCGCAGCCGCCGATGTCCCGTTCACGGCGGCGGGCTGCCCGGCCACGGCCGCGCCCGTCCCGCGCCGCCCACCCCGCAGTGCTTCCTGTTCGGCTGCGCTGGACACCCACTCGCCTCCCGCGGCTCGACCCCCGCCGCGTCCCGGCGGCCGGGGCTTACCAGACCGGACGACGCGAGCGGACCCCAAGGCTCCCCGCGCCGTCCTCCCCACTGTTCTGCCCAGCGGGTGCGTCGCACTCACGTTTCCCCAGGAGGGGGACGGTCGTTGGGACGGACGTGAGACAGGTAGCGAGGCGCGCACGGCGCGCAGGGGCCGCGCTGGCCGCCGTAGTGACATGGGCAGGACTGCTGGCCGGAGCCGCGGGATGCAGCGGTGACGGAGGCGGCGTCGACCGCCTCATGGGCAAGCCGCGCTCGCCCGCCGACGCGATCCGGGTGACCCCCGACGACGGCAGCAAGGGCGTCAAGGGCGACGAACGCCTCCAGGTGAAGGTCCCCGACGGACGCCTCGAATCGGTGAAGGTCAGCCGGGTGCAGGACGCCCAGGAACTCCCGGTGCCCGGCCGCATCGACGAGAACGGCACGACCTGGAAGCCGCTGGACGACGGCGACCTGGCGCTCGCCGCGAAGTACTCCGTGCACGCCGTCGCCCTCGACGGCCACGGCCACCGCTCGGCCCGGCACACGACGTTCACCACGTACGTCCCCGACGAGCGGTTCATCGGATACGTGACGCCGGAGAACCGCTCCACCGTCGGCACCGGCATGATCGTCTCCCTGGAGTTCAACCGGGAGATCGAGAACCGCGAGGCCGTCCAGCGCGCCGTCCACGTCACCGCGGAACCGGCCGTCGACGTACGCCCGCACTGGTTCGGCAAGACCCGCGTCGACTTCCGCCCCGAGAAGTACTGGAAGCCCGGCACCAAGGTCACCGTCGGCCTGCGCCTGCGCGACATCGAGGCCGCACCCGGCGTCTACGGCCTCCAGGACAAGAGCTTCACCTTCACCGTCGGCCGCAGCCAGCACTCCCTGGTCGACGCGGCCGAGCACACCATGGAGGTACGCCGCGACGGCGAGCTCCTCTCCACGGTGCCGATCACGGCAGGGGCCCCGAAGACGACGACGTACAACGGGAAGATGGTGGTCACCGAGATGCTCGAGGTGACCCGCATGAACAGCCGCACCGTCGGCTTCGGCGGCGAGTACGACATCCCCGACGTCCCGCACGCCATGCGCCTGACCACGTCCGGCACGTTCCTGCACGGCAACTACTGGTCGCCGGACGCCCCTGGCAACACCAATGTCAGCCACGGCTGTGTGGGCCTGCGCGATGTGAAGGGCGGCAGCTCACAGACCCCGGCGGGCTGGTTCTTCGACCGGAGTCTGATCGGTGACGTCGTGGAAGTTGTCAACAGCCATGACAAGAAAGTCGCTCCTGACAACGGGCTCGGTGGCTGGAACATGGAGTGGAAGGACTGGACGGCACCGCCCGGAGCCAGGCCCGAGGCCAAGCCCTGAGCCATGAGTCGAGGTGGGGCCCGCACCCCATGCGCAGTTGGGACTGAACAGTGACATTGGCGGGGAGTCATCGGTCAGGACCGTGTGGTTATCTAGCGCGGGGCGCGTGTCGGCACGTGCCAATGCACTGGGGTGCGGGCCTGACCAGGCCGTGTGAGGGGAGACAACATCGTGAACGGGCGACCGATATCGGGGACGTCGGTTGGTGCGCGGGGGAGCGCACGGCGGCGGGGGACCAAGGGCCTCTTTGCGGTGGCATCGGGTGTGACACTGCTGTTGGTCACGGCCTGCGGCGGGGGCGGCGGCTCGGACTCGGGTGACGACGGCAAGGGCAAGGGCAAGGCGGCCGACAAGAACGCGCCGTCGACGGCGGTGGTGACCGTGGCCCCGAAGGACGGCGCGGAGTCGGTGGCCACCAGCGGGGCCCTGAAGATAGCCGCCGACAAGGGCAAGCTGTCCCAGGTCAAGGTCGAGGACAGCAAGGGCAATCCGGTCCCCGGCAAGATCACTTCGGGTGGCGCGACATGGACGCCCGCCC
This sequence comes from Streptomyces sp. NPDC059037, assembly GCF_042740015.1. NCBI lineage: Bacteria > Bacillati > Actinomycetota > Actinomycetes > Kitasatosporales > Streptomycetaceae > Streptomyces > Streptomyces sp. NPDC059037. The sequence continues at coordinate 13,542 of NZ_JBHYIG010000083.1, read as the reverse complement.
ACCACCTCGCGGCGTCCACGAAGTACAAGGTCCACGCGATAGCCAAGGACTCCGAGGGCCGCGAGTCCGCCAAGGACACGTCGTTCACGACGCTGACCCCGAAGAACACCTTCGTCGGCCAGTTCACCCCGGAGGACGGCTCGAAGGTCGGCGTCGGGATGCCGTTCTCCGTCCACTTCAACCGCGGGATCACCGCGCCCGAGGACGTCGAGAAGGCCATCGAGATCAAGACCGAGCCGTCCGTGCCGGTCGAGGGCCACTGGTTCGGCAACGACCGCATCGACTTCCGCCCCGAGAAGTACTGGAAGGCGGGCACGAAGGTCACCGTCAACCTCAACCTCGACGGCGTCGAGGGACGTCCGGGTGTGTACGGCGAGCAGGCCAAGACCCTGAAGTTCACCATCGGCCGCAGCCAGGTCTCCACCGTCGACGCCAAGTCCCACCAGATGAAGGTCGTCCGGGACGGCAAGCAGATCAAGAAGATCCCGATCACCGCGGGCGCCCCCGGCACGACGACGTACAACGGCCAGATGGTCATCAGCGAGAAGCTCCAGGTCACGCGGATGAACGGCGACACGGTCGGCTTCGGCGGCGAGTACGACATCAAGGACGTCCCGCACGCGATGCGCCTGTCCAACTCGGGCACGTTCATCCACGGCAACTACTGGTCGGGCGGCGCCTTCGGCAACACGAACGCCAGCCACGGCTGTGTCGGCCTGAGCGATGTGCGCGGCGGCTACAGCAAGAAGACGCCCGGCGGATGGTTCTTCAACAACTCCCTCGTCGGGGACCTGGTGGTCGTGAAGAACTCGGCGGACAAGACGATCCAGCCCGAGAACGGCTTCAACGGCTGGAACATGTCCTGGGAGAAGTGGAAGGCCTGACAGGCCCGCCGGGATCCCCGGCCGCATGTCGCTGTCATGCGGGGCACGGCTAACGTGCCTCGCATGACATCTGTGCATCTCGAAGTCGCCGAAGGCGTCGGCACGATCCGCCTCGACCGCCCTCCGATGAACGCGCTCGACATCGCTCTGCAGGACCGGCTCAAGGAGCTGGCCGAAGAGGCGACCCTGCGCGACGACGTACGCGCCGTGATCATCTACGGCGGCGAGAAGGTGTTCGCGGCGGGCGCGGACATCAAGGAGATGCAGGACATGGACCACGCGGCGATGATCGTGCGGTCCCGTGCCCTGCAGGACTCGTTCACCGCCGTCGCCCGCATCCCCAAGCCGGTCGTCGCCGCCGTCACCGGCTATGCCCTCGGCGGCGGCTGCGAGCTCGCGCTCTGCGCCGACTTCCGCATCGCCGCCGACAACGCCAAGCTCGGCCAGCCGGAGATCCTGCTCGGCCTGATCCCCGGCGCGGGCGGCACCCAGCGCCTGTCCCGTCTGGTCGGCCCGTCCAAGGCCAAGGACCTCATCTTCACCGGCCGCATGGTGAAGGCCGAAGAGGCGCTCACCATCGGCCTGGTGGACCGCGTCGTGCCCGCCGCCGAGGTGTACGAGCAGGCGCACCAGTGGGCGGCGCGGCTCGCGCAGGGGCCCGCGCTCGCGCTGCGCGCCGCCAAGGAGGCCGTGGACGCGGGCCTGGAGACGGACATCGACACCGGGCTCGCGATCGAGCGCACCTGGTTCGCGGGTCTGTTCGCCACGGAGGACCGCGAGCGGGGCATGCGCAGCTTCGTCGAGGAGGGTCCCGGCAAGGCGAAGTTCCTCTGAAGTACCCCTGGAATGTGATCAGTTGAGGCCGCGTCAGCATGCGTGTCCCCCGAAGGGGCGGATTATGCGAGCCTTAAGAGAACCTTAAGCCTGCCTGCTTCGGGGCTGTTGGTGATCACCCGTAAGCGGGCAGTCATCGCAGGTCGGACGGGCTGCCGCAGGGTCCTAACTGCCACTGGCATATGCCTACTCGGCCCCCCGGAACGGTTGGTTCCGGGGGGCTTATTCCTCCGGAACGGCCCCGGAGGGCGCCCGGGGCGGCCATGATGGGGGCATGGCGGGGCTGGAGGGTATGGAACAGCCGCGGCGGCACGGGAGTGCGACCGCGGCGCGCTGGTCGCCGGCGGTTGAGGACGAACACGCGCTCAAGGCGCTCGAGTTGTTCGGCAATCCGACGGACGCGGAAGTGCCGCTGCCGTCGCGCCCGGAGTCCGCCGCCATCGCGCGCCGGCTCGCGCAAGTCGTCGTGCTCCGCCACTGGGGCCTCTCCCCGAAAATGACCGAGGACGTGGTCCTCCTCGTCTCCGAACTCGTCGGCAACGCCGTGCGGCACACCGGCGCCCGCGTCTTCGGTCTGAAGATGGCGCGGCGGCGCGGCTGGATAAGGATCGAGGTGCGCGACCCCTCGCGCGGACTGCCCTGCCTGATGCCCGTCCATGAGCTCGACCTCAGCGGCCGCGGGCTCTTCCTCGTCGACAAGCTCTCCGACCGGTGGGGCGTGGACCTGCTGCCGCGCGGCAAGACGACCTGGTTCGAGATGCGGGTCGCCGACCGCTGAAGGTGCACCGCGGGTCCCGGGCGCACGGGCCTGCGAATACACGAAAGCCCCCGGTCGCCGATGTGCGGCGGTGCGGGGGCCTTCGTGAAGGGCCGTGGACGAATGGGGTGTGGTCCACGGCCGCTGAAACGACCTGAGCCCGGGTCAATGGGTCGATGGAGGTCGTGGCATCGACTATGGCAGACGGGGGCCAGCGATCCAAAAGTCCCTATCCGCGCATAACAGGTCAAACCGGGGCACCGCAAAAGTGAATCCTTGGTGAGATGGGACACCTGCCTGGTAAACGCTGGTTAAGCGCAGGCTGTGACAGGTGTTCCGCAAGAGTCGCCCAGGTGGCCGGAGGGTTTGCGGCCCCGACCCGCAGACGTCCCGAAGCAGGCAATCAGCATCTTTCGCCCGCTTTACCCATTAAATGGGCGCGTGATCGACACCGACCGCCGAGGAGCCCTGCGCGCGGGCGCCGGCCTGGTCGTCACCGGCGCGCTCGCCGCCGGATGCGCCACGACCGGCACCGGCCCCACGCGCGACCGCCCGCACGCACCGCCCGGCGCACCCCCCCCCGCCCCCGCGGCCGCCCCCCCCCCCCGCCGCCCCCCCGGCCGTCACCCCCCACATAGCCACAGAGGCTGTCTCATATTCACA